>CANQNI010000148.1 GCA_947625175.1 uncultured Eubacteriaceae bacterium
TAAGATGGAGTATGGTTAGTTCAGGCGAAACCTATTTAGAAGAAGCTGCTAAAGAAATTATTAGCAGTTCGGAACGAAATAAGAATAATTCTTTTTTAAATACTACGTTTCATAATGAATTAGGTTATAACTTTCTTATATGGAATAATAAAATAGGTATTAAAGAACAAAGTATCAATAACCGAGAACTTATCGAAGAATCTTATCAGCTTATTAATGAACAAAAAAATGATAAATCTTTTCATGTGATTAATACTTCAACCGGATCTTTTCGAATTTATATGGAAAATTATAAAGATTTAAATGAAGAAAACACTCTATTTGTTTTTCAAAATATTACAGCTGAAAATGAATTAATAACTTATTTTATTACTTATCTTCTAATATTCGGAGTTATTGGAATTATATGTTTAATTCCAATAGCATTTATACTTGCTGGAAGATCTTTAGTTTCCATTAAAAATAGTTATGAAGAACAAAAAAAGTTTATTGCAGATGCTTCTCATGAACTAAGATCTCCTTTAAACGTTATTCAGACAAGTGTGGATGTTTTAAGTTTTAAAGAAAACGAAACTATTAAAGCGAATAAGAAATGGATTAATAATATTTCATCTGAATGTCAGAATATGTCTACTTTAATTAATGATTTAACTGATATTGCTAAAGCAGATAATAGTCAACTTATTTATGCCAATCGAGATATCAATATTAGTCAGCTGAGTGATGAAGTAATTTTTCTATTAAATTCAACAGCTCAGGAAAAGAATATTAAAATTCTTTCAAAAATTGAACCTGATATTTATCTCTATGCTGATTCAGATAAGATTAGACAGCTTATAAGAATTCTATTGGATAATGCCATTAAATACTCTCCTGAAGGAAGTTCAGTAAATATCTCTCTAGAACAGGACGATAATAATATTACTTTAAAAGTTAAAGATAGAGGTATTGGTATTTCTGAAAATGATTTAAATAAGATATTTGATCGTTTTTACCGGTGTGATAATGCCCGAAGTAGAGAAGTTAGTGGAACTGGATTAGGTTTAAATATAGCTAGAAATATCAGTAATTATTATAAAGGTAAAATTGACGTTAAGAGTAAATTAGGAAAGGGTAGTGAGTTTACTATTTCAATTCCAAATTCAGTTTGATGGGATTTCTTTTAGGAAATCCTTTTTTTAATTAATATGATTAATATTGTTTTATTTGAACCAGAGATTCCTTCTAATACTGGCAATATTGCTAGAACTTGTGTTTTAACTAATTCGTCTCTTCATTTAATAAAACCACTTGGATTTTCATTAAATGATAAATATCTAAAAAGAGCCGGACTAGATTATTGGGACTTACTAGATTTACATGTATACGATGATTTTAATGATTTTTTAAAAAAGAATCCGGAAGCTGACATTTTTATCTTAAGCACAAAAGCAGATAAAAGAATTAGTGATATGAAAGTTCCTGATAATGCTTATCTTCTTTTCGGACGGGAAACTGCTGGACTTCCAGAAGAAATCCATGCACAATTTAAAGATTCTCGTTTTCGTATTCCAATGCGCCAACATGAAAAATGTCGTTCTCTCAATTTAGCTAATAGTGTTAATATTGCTCTCTATGAAGCATTAAGGCAACATGATTACTTTGAGCTTATATAAATCTTATTGAAAATTTTACATAAAAATTCCATAAAATAGTCATTTAAACGTTTAACTGAGGTATAATAATTGCATATTAAAAATGAAATTACTTAAATCATTTCTAAAAAAGTATTATAATTATTTACTTTTTATACTTGTAGCTATAATAACGGTAACAATAATAAGAAAAGAAGTTAAACTGGAAGAGTTTATGAACGTTATTTATCAGTCAAATTTAACTTTTCTTTCAATTTCAGTTTTACTTCTAGTAGTTTACTGGTTAATAGAAACGTATTTATTAGTTTTATTAATACGTTTTGAATATCCAACAGAAAGTTTTCATCATGCTTTTACGGTGATGATGATTGGACAATATTACAACCAGGTCACTCCTAGTTCAACTGGTGGTCAGCCTTTACAGTTATTGGAAATGTCATCCCAGGGAATAAAACTTGGAGTAGGAACTGCCGTACTAGTTCAAAAATATGCTTTATATCAGTTATCAGTAACAATAGTTGGAATTTTAGGAATATTAACGAATATACCTGAAATTATTTCATGGCCTCCTTTAGGCAGACTTTTATTATATATTGGATTTTCAATAAATTTTTTAGGTGCTGTAATAATTTTACTGGTTACCTTTAATCCTAAAATTGCTGAATCCTTATTAAATAACATTTTAAAGATCTGTTTAAAATTACACATTTTAAATGATAAGGAAAAATGGTCTAATCGAATAGATCATTTTGTGCTTGAATATACTTATGCTATTAAAGGTTTAAAAAAACGGAAGGTTAAATCTATTCTCTTATTAATTATTAATATTATTGCTATTTTTATTTATTATGCTATTACATTTACTATTTTTAAATCTTTAAATGTTGATAATATTACGATTTTTAAGGTAATTTTACTTCAATCTGTATGTTATTTAATGATTGCTTTTGTTCCTTTACCTGGAGCTGCCGGAGGTGCAGAAATAGGGTTTGTAATTGTTTTCGGAGCTCTTTTAGGATCGACTAAATCTTCTGTAGCTCTATTAGCTTGGAGAATTATAACTTTTTATTTAATATTAGCTGCCGGGGGAATATATATTGCAATTCATTCTTTAACAAAAAGTAAGAATAGAACTAAGTTAGAACATAAGGAATTGAATGAGGGAGATTGACTCAAAAGAAATAACACAAGCCGTACGTAATGCTTGTATAGAAATTAACACAAAAATTAATCCAGCTATTAAAGATAAATTACGTTCAGCTCAGGAAACGGAGAGGTCAGAAATAGCTCAAAGTATTCTATTTGATATGTTGGCTAATTTTAAAATTGCTCAAAATGAAAATCTACCAATATGTCAGGATACAGGAATGGTTATTGTGTTTGCCGAAATAGGTCAGGATCTTCATATAACTGGAGATTATTTTGAAGAAGCTATAAATAATGGTGTTAGTGAAGGTTATACCAAGGGTTATTTAAGAAAATCAATAGTTTCAGATCCACTTGAAAGAATAAATACAGGTGATAATACTCCCGCTATTATTCACACAAAAATAGTTCCGGGAGACAAACTAAAATTAATCATTACTGCAAAAGGTTTTGGTTCAGAAAATACCAGCACTCTTAGTATGTTAAAACCGGCTGATGGAATAGATGGAATTAAATCTTTTGTTTTAGAAACAATTAAAAAAGCTCTTCCAAATAGTTGCGCTCCAATAATCGTTGGAATAGGAATAGGTGGAGACTTTGAAAAATCAGCTATTAATGCCAAAAGAGCTTTAACACTTCCATTAAACTATCAACACCCAAAAAATCTTTATCAGAATTTAAGTAAGGAAATTAAGGAAATCGGAAATAATTTTGGCTACGGACCAATGGGATTAGGTGGAAATACATCTGTATTAGGCGTTAATATTATTGAAAGTCCAACTCATATAGCAGGACTTCCTGTTGCAGTTAATATTTGCTGTTACGTTGATCGAGTGATAACAAAAGAAATTTAAGTGAATAAAATTAAGATAGAATTACCTTTAAATCAGGAGATAATAAACAACTTAAAAATTGGAGATTATGTTTTATTATCTGGTGAAATTTTTGTTGCAAGAGATGCAGCTCATAAACGAATGAGTGAAGCTTTAGAAAATTATAAAGAATTACCTTTTGATTTAACTAGTAATACAATTTATTACATGGGTCCGACTCCAACTCCTAAGGGAAAAATTATAGGATCGGCAGGTCCTACAACATCTCATAGGATGGATAAATATACTCCAAAACTTCTTGATCTTGGTTTAAAGGGAATGATTGGTAAGGGAAATAGAACTAAACCGGTTATTGATAGTATAAAAGAAAATAAAGCGGTTTATTTTACAGTTATTGGTGGAGCTGGTGCTTTATTACAAAGCCATATTAAGGAAAATGAATTAATAGCTTATCCGGATTTAGGACCTGAAGCTATAAGAAAACTTAAAATAGTAGATTTTCCTGCAATTGTGGCAATAGATGTTAATGGTAATAATTTATTTGAAACAG
>CANQNI010000149.1 GCA_947625175.1 uncultured Eubacteriaceae bacterium
TATGAAAACTTTACATTTACCTAATTTACCAGAGGAACAAAAAACTGTTTTATTGGCTGAGTTATCAGAAAAAAATGAACAACTTTATCAACTATTAAACTAAGAAACTGTGTTAGATATTATTTCCAACACAGTTTTTTTAATAGGAATTTTTTGGAATAAATCTACCATTATCATTTGATTGTATAGGAATCTGTTTAATAGAATAGTCATCTATTCTAATCCATCGATCATGATTCATTAAAGATCGAATAAATTGAATAACTTTATTTGGATCCCCTTGAATTTCACAATCAACGTCTCCATTCGTTAAATTTCTAACCCAACCAGTTAAACCTAAATTAGTAGCAATTTGTTGGGCTGTCCATCTAAAGCCAACTCCCTGAACTCTTCCTTTAAAAATAATATAATAACGTTTCATTTAAAATCCTCATAACTATTTTGAAACAGTATAATTCTCGTTAGTTTCTAACTTATTTAAGATTTCTTTAATATCTTCAGGTGAGTACTTATAATTTTTATTACAAAAATCACACACTACTTCTGTATCTTTACCATCTTTTAAAATACTATTTAATTCAGTTTTACCTAAAGCGATTAATACTTTATCTATTTTAGATTTAGAACAATTACAATACCATCTAACTGGAGTCGTTGATAAAATTGAAACATTTAGAGCAGGTAAGAGAGCAGATAAGATTCTTTCATAATCTGTATTATATTTTTTCATTAACTCAATAACTGAAGGATGTCGGGCAAGATCTGCTTCTAATTGGCTAATAATATAATAAGGAGCATCCGGAAGTAATTGAATTAAAAATCCACCTGCTAAGATAACTTCATTCTTTTCTTTATTAAATTCTAATTCTATAGCACAAGAACTAGCAATTTGTTCACTTTCTGCAAAATAAGAAGTAATATCATCAGCGATTTCACCTGAAACTAAAGGTAATTTTCCAACATAGGGTTCTTTTAATCCAATATCTTTTGAGACAGTTAAAATTCCTGTTCCTAATAAAGCAGAAACTGTTTTTGCATCGGCTTCAGAATTTAGAAGATATCCTTTTGTATTTCCGAGTTGATCAGCTGTAACTGTAATTCCCTGTGCTGGACCATTTCCTCTAATCATCATAGTTACATAATCTGATTCGTTTTTTAAGGTTGAACTTAATAATATTGCACCTATTAAAGCTTTACATAAAGCTTCAGCACTAGCACCTTTTAAATTATGAATCTTAATTGCCTCGTTACAAACATCTTTCATACTGCAAAATACAACTGAAATTGAATTATCTCCTGCAGTTGCTCTAATTAATTTATCGCTCATTCGTTCACCACCTGAATTTTGTGATATAATCATAAAATTCTAAAATATATTATTCCTATTGAGGAAAGAAAAATGAATACTAAAAGTATTACAGAAGGCGCTTTAATAGCAGTAATTTCTCTAATTTTAAGTCTAATTTCTTATTATATACCCCTTTTTTCAGGGTTCACTTATTTTATTATGCCTATTCCTACAATAGTAATGTTTAAAAGACATGGAGCAATTCCTGCTGCTTTAACCAGTATTACCGCCTCTCTTCTTTTACTGTTATTTATGGATCCGGTTAATGCTTTATTACTTGCAATATTTATAGTATTACCTGGGTTATTTCTTGGTTATACCTATTATACTAATCAAACTGGTGGTAGAAGAGTTGCTTTTGGTTATTTTGGTTTTTTTATTGCAATTTTAATTGAATTACTAGTAGTACAGTTCGTCTCTGGAGTTCCTTTTGTTGAAGAATTTACCAATGAAATAAAGACGATTACTCAAACGGTTAAAGAAACGTACCAGTCTGCTGGATTGTTAGAAGGAAATCAGGGAGAAGAGCTTTTAACTAGAATAGATAGTATGGTGAGTACAATTCAAATGTCTCTACCTACTATTATGTTATTAATTCCTTTAATTTTCTCTTATGCAACTGTTCTACTTACAGACACTTTCTTTAGATATTTAAAAATAAATTATATTCCCGTCAAGAAAATTACTGAATGGAAATTTTCTACTTTTACTAAAAACTTTTTGGCTATAGCAACTTTTATAGTTTTTATTTTAAATGCATTTTTACGGGGTTCAAGTTACGAGATTTATACATTTACTTTGGAAAATATAATAACTGGAATCTATGCATTGATGGGACTTAGTTTTATTTTCTGGTATCTAAGTTATCGTTTCAAAAAAAGATTAATAGCTGTTAGAATTTTAATACTTATATTTTGTATGTTAGTTGGTATTTCAATATCTATATTAATGATAATTGGTGTTTTTGATATTTATTTTGATATAAAAAAATTTATATTGAGAAGAAATAATGACAAAGCTTAATCATACTGATTATATAACAATTTTCTTAATTATTATTCTTATAGCTCTAATTAGTTACTACAATATTCCTATTGGTATTGCCTTACTAATCATTTATAGTGGCTATTTATTCTATCAGTTTCAGTTAAAAAAAGATAAAAAGGAAGATGTAATCGAAGGCCTTGATAAAATTTATAATGAGTTTGATGAATTAAATAGACTCAGAATGAATCAATTACCTGTAGCTTATGTAATCGTTGATGAAGAAGGCAATATTATCTGGTTTAATGATGCATTTTTTGAGGCATTTTACAAAAATGAAAATAAAACAGATATTGATATAAAAGGTCGAAATATTGAAAATGAACTCAATCTTAACTTAGAAGAATGTCTTAAAAAAGATACTTTAGAATACTCATATCAGAAAATTGATTATGATGTTGTAACTCAAAATATCTCAGATAGTCGGGGAAACCTTCATATAATAAATTTCTTTGATGTTACTTTATTAAAAAGACAAAAAGAAATCTATAAAAGATACGAACCTTTATTTTGTTATATTATTATAGATAATTTTGATGAAATGATAGATCCTCTTCCAGCTTTTGAAAAAGCTTCTATTCTAAGTCAAATCGATCTGCACTTAAATGAATGGGCTGATAGAAAAGATGCTTTTATTATTCATTTAGAAAATGATAGATACCTAGTTATTTTTGAACGCGAAAAGCTCGAAGTAATGGTTGATGCCCACTTCCGGATTCTCGATGAAATTCGAGATATTCAAACAGAACTAAACACGAAAGTTCCTCTATCTCTAAGTATCGGAGTAGGAGTTTCTAATAAACCAAAGACTATAAAAGAAGCTGATGAAATGTCACATTTAGCCTTAGAGATGGCTCAGGCTCGTGGCGGTGACCAAGCAGTAGTAAAAATTGATGATGAAATAAATTATTATGGTGGTAGAAATGAAGCTGCTGTTCATCATAACAAAGTTAAAGCTAGAGTTAAAGCGCAGGCTTTAAAGGAAATAATGAAAGAAGCTGACAATATTCTAATTGTAGGTCATCGTAATCCTGATATGGATTGTCTAGGAGCAGGAATGGGTTTAATAGATGCAGCTAGAGATTTGAATAAAAATGCTAAGTTTATTCTAAATAATAATAATTATGGAATTTATAACTTTATAGATTTAGTTAATAAAAGTGAAAAATATAGAAATTCTATAATTAGGCCAGAGGAAGCTGAGAATTTTATTCGAAAAAATTCATTACTTATTATAGTAGATACACAAAATGCAAATTATCTTGATTTTGAACCTATCCTGAATCAGATTGAAAATAAAGTTATTATTGATCATCATAGAAGATCTGAAAATGAAATTTCGCCAACTTTATTAAATTATACAGAAGTTTATTCTTCATCAACTTGTGAACTGGTTACTGAATTATTATCTTATTTTGATAGTAAATCAGTATTAACACCATTTGGAGCAACTGCTTTAATGTCTGGAATTTGTATGGATACTAAAATGTTTTTAAATAGAACTGGAGTTAGAACGTTTGAAGCTGCTTCCTATTTAAAAAGAAGAGGTGCTGATATGAACCAGGCTAAATCAATTTTACAGGATGATTTTAAAACCTACTCAAGAAGAATGAAGGCTATTCAAGATGCTGAAATATTGTATAATGGAACGATAGCCTTGAGTATGTATCAAGATGACTCAGAATATGCTAAAATAATAGCG
>CANQNI010000150.1 GCA_947625175.1 uncultured Eubacteriaceae bacterium
GACAACCAGGACCACAATCTGGCGCTCTACCAACTGAACTACTTCCACCGTCAATTTCATAGAACATTATAATACAACATTATAAGAATAATTGCAAGTAAAAATACAAAGTATTTCTGATTTTTTTATCAGGTAATGTCTAAAATCGAACTTTCCATTAATTATAATTACAAATACCCATTATACTCGATTAACCTCTAACTTTTCAAGAGAAAATTTAACAAAATTTAAAAATTTATGATATTATTAAATGTCTGAAAGAATAATTCTTAGAAGTTTTCATAAGAGGATTTAAAATGGATAATTCTGAACTGTTTAACCAACTTCATAATAGAGAATATTATTATCCCTCACAACCTGAACTTTTAAAAGTTCAGATGAAATATATGGATTTAAATTTTAATTATAATCAAATTCCTCCATCTCATAAAGAAGAGAAAGTTTCCTTGTTAAAAAAGTTATTTGGTCAATTCGGTGAAGGATCCTGGGTTGAAACTCCGTATTATGCTAACTGGGGAGGCCGTCATGTTTATTTCGGTAAGCATGTCTATGCTAACTCTAATCTGATTATGGTTGATGATACTTATATTAAAGTAGATGATTATACTCAAATGGGTCCAAATGTTACTTTAGTTACAGCTACTCATCCAACTAATGCTCAGGAACGGGAGAAAGGGCTCCAAATTAATATGCCAATAAAAATTGGTCGAAATTGTTTCCTGGGAGCCGGTACAATTGTACTTCCTGGTGTTACAATTGGAGATAATGTAGTAGTCGGTGCCGGAAGTATAGTTAATAAAGATTTACCGGATAATGTAATTGCAGTAGGAGTACCTGCTAAAATAATTAAAAGAGAAGAGAATTAATTATGAGTGCCTGGATTAATAGTGTCAAAGATTATAGTCTTTCAGAAAGATTTCATGATAATAAGTACTTGGCCAGAAACTATACATTAAATGGTGAAGTTGAAATCAGTTATTTTAAATCAAATTTTGCAGATTGTCTTGATGAGATTTATATTCATTTTGGTGTATTTACCGGTATGCTCTATGTAGAAAAGCTCCGATCTTTAAGAACTTTTCTTCGCTTAACTATAGTAATAGAAAATGAATATTTAAAAAATAAAGGGGAGCCATCGGATGATTTTATCTATAATCTTACAAAGAAATATGCAATCATTAGAACCGATGAATTATTCTATAGACCTAATATCTTTAAATGTATAGAAGATAAACTAAATAGAAGTGATAACTATACGGAAGAACAAAGTATTTTATTTGATTGATAGGAAAAATTATATTATAATTAAAAAGATTCTGAGGCGTTAGGCCTTTTTTTTAATGTTTATTTTTTTCTTAAGCCGTTAGGACAAGTAAAAGAAGAAACACAATCTTTTAAATTTTGGAGGTTTAAATTGAGAAATAAAGTAATTCTTGCATGCACTGAGTGTAAACAACGTAATTACCATACGATGAAGAATAAGAGAAACACTCCGGATCGTATTGAACTAAAAAAATATTGTAAACACTGTAAGAAACATACTTTACACAGAGAAACAAGATAACTATGGCTAAAAGAACAAAGAGAAATATTGCCAAAGGCAAAAATAAGAAAAAAAGACAAGCTAGACGTGAAAGAGAAAAAGAACGTTTAGCGTCTATGGATCAGGATGTTTTAGCTAAGCAGCAGGAACGTGAAGCTGCAGAAAAAGAAAAAGCAAAAGCTAAAGCAATCGAAGATAAAAAGAAAGAAAAAGAAAAGAGAGAAAATCCTGGTATATGGACTCGTTCTGTTGATTTTATTAAATCAACCTATCAGGAATTAAAGAAAACTCAATGGCTTGATGCCGCCCAGTTAAACAAAGCCACAGGCTCTGTATTTGGTATTGTAACAGTATTTACTGCTCTTACATGGGTAGTTGATTCAGGTCTGGGAGCTCTTACTGCTTTTATATTAGGATTATAGAATGACATACGAAAGAACTGATGAACCTCACTGGTATGTTCTACATACTTATAGTGGTTACGAAAACAGAGTCAAAGATGGGATTGAAGCTGCTATAAATAATCGTGATTTAAATGATGAAATTCTGGAGATTAGAATTCCAACCAGAGAAGTAGTTGAAAATCGCGATGGAAAAACAGTAGTCTCAGAGAAAAAACTTTTTCCAGGCTACGTCATGGTTCGGATGTATCTTAGTGACGATGTCTGGTATTTAATTCGAAATACCCGCGGAGTTACAGGATTTGTTGGACCGGAAGCTAAACCTATTCCTCTTAAAGAAGAAGAGTTAATGAATATGGGTCTGATGGAAAGACCACAGGTAATTCCTGAGTTTGAAGTGGGAGATATTATAACTGTGGTTAATGGACCCCTGGAAGGATTTTCCGGACCAATTGAAGAAGTAATGCCTGGACAGGGTAAAGTCAGGGTTAATGTTTCCATGTTTGGTAGACAGACCCCGACTGAATTCGAGTTTAGTCAAATTAAGAAAACAACGTAATTAAATAAGGAGGAGCCTTAATGGCAAAGAAGGTTATCGGTATTATAAAATTACAGATCCCGGCAGGTAAAGCAAGTCCTGCACCACCAATTGGACCAGCTTTAGGTCAGCATGGTGTTAATATTATGGGTTTCTGTAAGGAATTTAATGCTAAAACAGCTAATGACGCTGGACTTATTATTCCAGTAGTTATAACAGTTTATCAGGACCATTCATTTTCATTTATCACTAAAACACCTCCAGCATCTGTACTACTTAAGAAAGCTGCTGGAATTGAAAGAGCTTCAGGCGAACCTAATAAGAATAAGGTAGCTACAGTTACTGAAGAACAGGTTAGACAAATTGCTGAACAGAAGATGCCTGACTTAAATGCTTCAAGTGTTGAAAGTGCAATGAGAATGGTTAAAGGTACCGCCCGTTCAATGGGTATTACCGTTTCTGAATAAAATAAATGTGGGAGAAATTTTCGTTTGAACCACAGGAGGTAAAAATTGAAACACGGAAAAAGATATAACAATCTAGTAAAAGATTATGATAAGAAACAACCTTATGATATAGAAGAAGCGGTTGTTAAAGTAAAAGAAAATGCAAATGCTAAGTTTGATGAAAGTATTGAGCTTCATCTAAAACTTGGTGTTGACTCAAGACATGCTGACCAGCAGGTTAGAGGAGCTATGGTTCTTCCAAACGGTACTGGTAAAGAAGTTAAGGTTGCTGTTATTGGTAATAGTGATCAGATTAAAGAAGCTGAAGAAGCCGGTGCAGATTTCGTTGGTGAAGATGACTTAATCGAACGTATCCAGAAAGACAACTGGTTAGGTTTTGATGTTTTAATTACTGCTCCAAATATGATGGGTAAAGTTGGTCGTCTAGGTCGTATTCTTGGACCAAGAGGATTAATGCCAAACCCAAAATCAGGTACTGTTACTCCTAATATTGCTGATGCTGTTAAAGAAACTAAAGCTGGTAAAGTTGAATACAGACTAGATAAAACTAATATAATTCATATGTTAGTTGGTAAAGCTTCTTTCGATAATAATAAGATTCAGGAAAATGTTGAAGCTGTTATTGATACAATTAAGAGAGCTAAACCAGCTGCAGCAAAAGGTCAGTACTTCAAGAGTGCTACTTTAACTAGTACTATGGGACCTGGAATTAAATTAAATACAGCCCATTTCTAAATAAAATAATTATAAGTCGGTTGCTTAGTTTATCTAAGTAATCGGCTTTTTTCATTTCTCGGTATTATTTTAAAACAAGTGAGTAGAAAGAATAGTATAAGAGTATCTTAAAAATATAACTGAAATTTAATGTTCATAAAATTAAGGATTATCTAGAGCATATTAACGAGTGAAGCAGCTACTTTATAAACTAACTCCTTCTGTTCAGGCCCAAGTTCTTTTACTAAATCAGTAATTTCTTTATCCAATTTATCTTGAGGTTGTTCAGGATCAATAAATCTAACGAGTAATTCGACATCCAGTGCATTCGCTATATTATTGAGCATTTTTAAACTTGGACGTGTATTGTCATTGATAATATTTTTAATGTGTTGATCAGAACTACCGATA
>CANQNI010000151.1 GCA_947625175.1 uncultured Eubacteriaceae bacterium
TGCCATTTTTTTTCTCCTTTTTTGAATAAAAAAAGTCCCAAATATTATGGGACTAAAAAAATGAGTTTTGTTGACTATATTCTTTAATAAGTTTATCTAACATTGATCTTCTATCATTTTCAATATTATTTAAAACCATATAATCAAACCATTTACTTTTTCCGACTAACATCAGTTTCTCTTTAGCTCTAGTAACTGCTGTATAAAGTAATCGTCTATTTAAAAATTGTGGATATCCACTAAGAAGTGGCATAATGACAACTTTAAATTCGGATCCTTGACTCTTATGAACAGTAACAGCATAGGCGTGAATAAGTTCTTCTAGTTGATCATAACTATATTCGCTTATTCGATTATCAAGAAATTCAATAATTAATCCATCTTTATTCATATGTTTAATAATTCCGATATCGCCATTAAAAATACCAGTTCCTGAAACTCCAGTTACAGGATTTTCCCATTCTAAACCATAATTATTTTTAATCTGCATTACCTTATCACCCTCCCGAAAAACTACAGAACCAAAATTTCTTTCTTTTTTTCGGGGAGAAGGTGGGTTAAGCTTTTTTTGTAATTCAGCATTAAGGGAAACGGTTCCTAATAGTCCTTTCTTTAATGGACTTATTACCTGAATATCATTTAGTGGATCGTAGTTAAATGCTTTAGGAAATCTGGAATAGACAAGGTCTATTATAGTATCTAAAGTAACTTGAGAATCATTCTTATTAACTAACATAAAATCTGATGAGTTATCGACTTTCGGAATTTCACCGTTGTTAATAAGGTGAGCATTAGTTGCAATCATACTATTTTTATCCTGTCTATGAATCTGATCTAGTTTAACAGTTTGAGCAATATCACTATTAATTAAATCAGAAAGAACATTACCAGGCCCAACACTTGGAAGCTGATCTGCATCCCCTACAAAAACTAACCGGGTTCCAAAGGGAATTGCCTTTAATAAAGAACTGAGAAGTTGGATATCAATCATAGAACTTTCATCAACAATCACTGCTCCAACTTCTAGAGGATAATCTTCGTCTCTTTTAAAGGTCATTGAATTTAAATTTTCTGAATATTCAAATTCTAATAATCTATGTATTGTACTAGCTTCTACGCCTGTAGTTTCATAAATTCTTTGAGCTGCTCTACCTGTAGGAGCTGCTAAGGCAAAATCTATTCCAAGATCATTAAATATACTGATTAAACCATTAATTATAGTTGATACCGATAGGTAAGTGATTCTTTTCCCCCGGTCCACACCGAGCAAGCGACTTTCATCGCACTCGGCGTTCCATTTAAACTAAAACAATAAACTTAAATCTTTAAATTCATTCCTTTAATCTAAACTAGTGGCTATTTAATACCACCGCTCTCAGTATTTGTTAAGTTATTTTATAGATGACTAGTTTAAATTAATTAGTTCAGTCTTTTCAATAACAACCTAACGGCAAATACTTTTCCATGTTCCATTAATCCTATCTATATAAATAACCTTAGATCCTTTCACTATCCCGGTATAAATAAATTGAAAAACAATTAAGGAAAAAATCAGAAAAAGAAATCTTTTCCTCATTATACATAAAATGGTACTGACGAGATTTTTTAGAAAGTTCGTTATCCTAATCATAGTTATTTAAGACACCCGACAGAATAATTGCCGACTTTACCGAGCTTTATACCTAATGGCATATCGGAGTTTAGTGTCAGGAATACCCTGATCAGATTAATAGTTCACTTAATTAGTGCAATAGCTTTGTTTATTTAACTATTGAACATGTCGCACTTTTTCCTGTACCTGGTCCACCAGTAATAATTGTAATTGGATTTTGAGTAACAGAAGTTATGGCTTCCTTTTGGGTTGAATCCAGTTTAATATTTAATTTTTCTTCAGTTTTTCTTATTAAATCGTTTAGATCAATAGTATTATCATTTACTTTATCTTTAGATAAATTTACCAGATTTAAAGCTGCATCACTTTCTGCATTATAAAGCTCAGTTGGATAATAGATTGGTTTGTCATTTTTATAAGATTGAATAATCCTACCTGAAAAGATTGCTTCACCTAAAGCTACTTTGATTTCGTCTTCCGGAACATCTAAAATCGATTGTGATTTTTCAATGATTTCGTCTTCTTCCATATAGGTATGACCACTTCGGTAACAATCCATAATTGTATAAATAATTCCGGCAATTATTCTTTTGTCATTTAAAGTTTCAATTCCAATTCTTTGAGCTATTTCATCTGCTTTAGTAAAACCAATTCCGTTTATATTCAGAGCTAAATCAAATGGATCATTCATTACTATATTCAATGTTTCATTTTTATAATGCTCTAAAATTTTTTGAGATAAGCGTGCAGATAAGCCCAATTCTTGTAATTGAGCAATTATTTCAATATTTTCACTTTGATCTCTTAAACAATTTATAAGATTTTGTAAGGTCTTTTTACCTAGTCCTTTTATTTTTAAAAGTTCGTTAGGGTTAGTTTCTATAATATCCATAAAATTATTACCACAAGTGTTAATAATTCTTTTGGCTAAGTTTTTACTAATTCCTGGAACAGAACCTGATAATAAAAAGGTTTCTAAATTCTTTTTATTGGTTGGTTTTATAGTTTTAAAAGACTCAATATTAAACTGTTCTCCATAAGTTTTATGTTCGGTCCAGTTTCCTTTAATTTTTAAAGGCATCCCTTTTTTAATATGAGGTAAAATACCTGTTACTGTAGTTTGTATTCCTATTTGATCCGAATCATCTGAAGTTTCAAAAATTGCTACCGTATATCCGTTTTTTTCATTATGAAAAATAATTTTTTCTATTACACCAGATAATTCTGTCAATTAAACCTCCTGTTTAAATTATTTCTAATCTTTTTAACGTTTTTGCTATACCATTATCTAAACAATTTTCACATATAATGTTTGCAACTTCTTTAATATCATCAGAAGCATTTCCCATAGCTACTCCAATATGAGCAGTTTTAATCATATCCATATCGTTTGTACTATCACCAAAAGCAATAGTATCTTCAATTGGAATTTCTAAATAATTACATAATTCTTTAATTCCATTACCTTTATTAATATTAAAATTAGTAATTTCAGCCGCAATTGTACCAAGACCGGAAAAAATATTAGTAAAATAATCAATGCGAAAGTCATTACTCAATTCTTTATTCACTTCATTGATTTTTTCGCTTTCTTTCTCATTGATTCTAAAATTTATTTTATAAACTGGCTCACCATTATATTCATCAATTCTTTTTGGAACTGACATACCGGAACTAGTACGGATAAAACGTTGCAGCTCTGTACTTAACTTGGCTATTTCTTCCTCTGACATTTTAAACTCATTGGTGTTAACGCTATAATTCGCTTTCTTTCCCTCAAGAGTATAATCAATGTCTAAGGAGTCTAATACTTTTCTAATTTTATTTAACTCTTTCTGAGTTAAAGCTTTTTCAAAAATAGTTTGGTCTTTGAAATCTACCTTTCCACCAGCTGAATAAACTCCACCATCAAAATCTAATTCTTTAATAAATGGGGGAATATCTTTATGGGTTCTACCAGTATTTATAAATAAATAATTTCCATTTTCTCTGGCTTTTTTTAAAGCTTCTTTAACTTCCTGACTAACTTCATGACCAGGCATAGCTAAAGTTCCATCTATATCAAAAAAAATTAGTTTAGGACTCAAATTATTCTCTCAAATTATTCTTATATTAATATTAACAAAAATCCTATTGAGAATGAATTTGAAAGTGGAATAGAAAAGATTAGTTTTAGTTTAGGCTGTATAGTAATCGTTTAAATTAACTGGAATAATATATTCTTCTAAAAGATCAGAAACTTTTTGTCTTCCGCTAGGATATAAGTGTGTATAAATTCCTAAGGTAGTTTCAATTTTCTGGTGACCTAATCGATCAGCGATAATATTAGCATTAAAACCAAGATTTACTAATAAAGAAACATGTGAATGTCGTAAATCGTGAACTCTAATTGTTGGAACATCTGCTACAGGAGCAAATTTTTTTATAGTATAA
>CANQNI010000152.1 GCA_947625175.1 uncultured Eubacteriaceae bacterium
CCTATTCACCAGCCGCAGTTGCTGAATATGCTGTTGCCATGCTACTGAGTCTAAACCGTAAAATTCCTAAAGCCTATATCAGAACTAGAGAATTCAACTTTAGTATTGATGGTTTAATTGGCTTTGATATGAGAGGCAAGACAGCTGGAATTATTGGAACGGGTAAAATCGGCCAGATGGCTATAGAAATCTTAAAAGGTTTTGGTATGGACGTTATCGCTTATGATTTATTCCCAAACAAGGACTTGGATGTTGAATATGTTGATTTACCGCATCTGTATGCCCGAAGTGATGTTATCTCCCTGCACTGTCCGTTAACTCCAGATACCAAGTACCTGATTGACCGTGGGGCTATTAAGCGGATGAAAAAGAATGTCATCATTATTAATACCTCAAGAGGTGAATTAATTGAAACTAAAGCCTTAATTGATGGTATCAATGATGGTATTGTTGGTGGTGTTGGACTGGATGTTTATGAAGATGAAGATGTTTATTTCTATGAAGACTGGAGTGATAAGATCGTTCGCGATAGAGATTTAGCTCGACTCATTACTTTCCCGAATGTTATTGTAACCAGCCACCAGGCTTTCCTGACATCTGAAGCTTTATACCAGATAGCCTCTACAACACTGCAAAATATTGCGGATTGGAAAAATGGAACAGCAACTCCAAACGAGGTTGTTGAAGAATATTCAAGATAAGCAATAGCCGCTTTTAAAGCGGCTTTTTTCTTATGATTAACAGCTTAATAAAACTTGGTAGATCGTATCTGGAAAAATTTACTCTCAAAGAACTAAAAACACTTTTTAAATTAAGAAAGAAACTAGGACTAAAAATATTAAGACCTGAAATGGTAACTTTTACCTATATAGGTAGTGCTGGTATTATCTGGGTTATTCCAACTCTTATCTTAATGAAAAAGAAAGAATACCGCTACGATGGTCTTCTAGTTTTAAATGGAATAGCGGCTGACGTTATCTTTAATAATGTGGTTACTAAATTTTTCTTTCACAGAAAAAGACCCTGGACTCATTTTCCGGATACTTATACTGTTAATTCCCTTTCACTCGGCTATTCATTCCCTTCAGGTCATGCCCTGACAAATGCAACAGCAGCGACTATTTTTATTCTTATTAATAAAAATAATATTATCTGGGTTATTCCCCTAACCGGCTTAATTGCTCTTTCAAGACTTTATCTATTTGCTCACTATCCAAGTGATGTCTTCTTTGGCATCATTGATGGTGTTTTAGCCGGAATATTAACTTACCGAATTGGAAATAAAATAAAAGATAAACCAGCTTTAAAAGCGGTTCAAAAAGTTTTAGATGATGATTATTTCTTTAAATATTCTAACTTCTTTAAAGAACCAATTACCTATTTAAAACATCTGAGTTCAGATTTATTCTTAAATGAAATAGGTCCTTCTTAATTGAATTAAGTTAAGAGGACCTGTTTTTTATTATATAAAACTTTTGATGATTTAGATAAAAAATAAGGATTAACCGTTTGGCTAATCCTTTGTTTTCTCTTTTAAAATAAATAATTAGGAAGGAGTACGAAAGTACTTTTCTTTTAATATAAAATTGGAGCTGGTGATCAGATTTGAACTGATGACCTATTGATTACGAATCAATCGCACTACCCCTGTGCTACACCAGCTTAAGCTTAAACAGTTTACCACGTTTTTGGATGAATGTAAACAATAAATTTCTCTCTTTCTATTTGAATTAAAATTAAAATTATATCAAATATCTTTACTTTAGTTTTATTAAATTTCAAATCGTATTATAATAAAGGTATCAATATCAGTTTTTCAAGTAGATGGGAGAATCAAAATGAAAAATGATTTAAAAGAAACAGTTAATCAACCTCAACAAAAATTTAAACCTCATTTAAGCGCTAATACTTTTTTTCATTATAGTGATCAGTTAAAACATATAACAGAAGCTTTAGAAAGAAAGAAACTATATCCACGATATAGTTTAGAATCATTTGATTTTTTAGAAAATATTCCTAAAGGATTAGAAAAATTATTAATTCCTATGATTTGTTTCTGTGATATTAAGCTTCGAGATTCAAATGAACATTTGGAATTTTACGGAAAGTTTGGTTTAGGATTCCAAAGATCCTGGGGATATCAAAATGGAATTGAAAGCATCAACTACATCGATAAAGATTCTAAAAGAGCTGAAGTAATCGTTGATAAAATAAACAAAACTTTTAATGAAAATTTAGCTGAAATTAATCCCTTTAATCAATTAGAATTTCTTGATTTAATGTTTCTAAAACCTTTTTATGGCAAAACCCAAAAACGTAATAGATCTTTAAACTCAGAAAATACAGTTTCTAGCAACCAAGGCTCTGAAACTAAAACTATTATAAAATATTTTGCTGATGAAAATGAATCACGTTATATTCCAAATTTATCAAATTCAGAATTTCAACAATTGATAGGCAATTCTTCTATCCAACAGTGGTATTTTCATGGAGTTGAAAAATTAAACAACGCAACAGAAATATTAAATGATAAGTTAAAACAAAGTGAAGTTGGAGCATTAAATTTTGAATATTCTGATCTTAAATATATTATTGTACAAAATATAGAAGATAAAGAAAAATTATTAGATTTTATCATAAATAATTTAAACGAATTAAATATACGTGAAAAATTAGATCTAGCTCAAAAAATTCAAATATGGAACGAGTCTCAGGAGGATTACTGATGTATGAAAATTATGCAAACAAATTAGAAAATAAAAATATAATAGATAATTTTAAAAACTCAATTGTTAATTCATCTAATATTGTAAATGCAAAAACTTCAATAGAAAATTCGCAAAGTTATTACCCAGAGAAATTAATCATAAATATTAAAAATCAAAGTAAAGAATTAACTATTCCTATTTATAAAACAGAAATTTCTAGTCCTGGAACAATACGCTATAAAAGTGCCTATGAAGAACCATTGTATATTAATTTAATATATCTAATTAATAAACAAGAGTTTAGAATTGATATCACTGTAAGATTTAACAGAGTAAACTCGGTTAAAGAATTACTTTCTGTTAGTAATTTCTATAATGATATTTTTAATGGGACCACATTAATTAATGGAGAAAAATTTAATTTTGATAAAAATAATAAAAGTCAAATCCCAATTAGCGATAATACACTAAATTACTTCAAGGATATTGAAAAAATTAATAAATGGTTGAATTTAGACTCCTTTAATTTTCAAGATTTATTTGAAAAAGAAACCATAGATTTAACTAGAACTTTTATCAACTCGATGGAATTAAAACCATCTTTTTATCCTTATAAATTAAAAGATATAACAACTACTATAGATTCAGAAACTGAAATAAAAGAAATTAATGAAAAATTAAAAACAGAAGAAATTTTATCGAAATGTTTCTTTAAAACTGATCTAACTTTTGATTATCTAGGCGAAATTTTTAGGCTACCAACTCTAATATATTTAAATAATTTTGCTATTACAAGAATTTCTCCTTTAAGAAATGGACAAGCATCTACTTATTTAAACTATCCTAAAAATTCAAATGCTTATGCTTCTTATATGGTATTTCCCACTCGGAGAGATTTAGACGATTTTGTGGATTCCCACTCAAAAGAAGAAATACTTAAAATAATGCAACTTAATGATGAAATAGATTAATATTAAATTTTTGAGAGGAAAATTCCGGACAAGGTGCTTCTTGACCTGCGAGACGGAAAGCCGATCCTTATGGTATCTTTAAATAACTTAAGAATGAGCCGCCTTCCTTATTAGGAGATTAATATGGAAGACGGCTTATTTGTTTCGAATCAGAACAATTTAGAAATCAATAGATCTATGAATCATTAATTTTCTTCTATTTCCAACTATATTTTCTTGTTGTAAGTCAAAATTTTCCTTAGATTTAATCTCTATTTTCAATAGAAGCATTCTTAATAAAGCATCTAATAATTAAACAATTTTTTTAAAAGTTAGGTAAAGAGGACTAAAATATATAAAA
>CANQNI010000153.1 GCA_947625175.1 uncultured Eubacteriaceae bacterium
CACCGGAAAAATTAAAATTTGCTTTAAAATATGGTGCGGATGCAGTTTATTGTGCAGGTAAACAGTATGGACTTCGATCAAGTGCTGGTAATTTTACTTTAGATGAACTTAAATGGGCTTCTGATTATACTCATAATCTAGGTAAAAGAATGTATGTAACGCTTAATGCCAGTCTGAAGAATGATGATTTTGAATCAATAAGAGACTATATCCACTTTTTAAAATCAATTAATATTGATCATGTGATTGTAGCTGACCCAGGTGTTTTCTTAACGGTTAAACAAACAGAGCCTAATCTTAAAGTTTCAATGAGTACTCAAAGTAATACTTTAAATCTTCAGAGTTGTAACTTTTGGTATAACAATGGTGCTAGACGAATTGTTTTAGCAAGAGAGCTTGGAATAAAAGATATTAAAGAAATAATAAATAAAAAACCGGAAGATCTTGAAATTGAGATGTTTATTCATGGAGCTATGTGCATTTCCCATTCTGGTCGTTGTTTATTATCAAACTATATGACTGGTCGAGATGCTAATAAAGGTGAATGTGCCCAACCTTGTCGCTGGAATTATTCACTTCAACAGGAAAACCGGTATTCTGTAATTGAAAAACAAAGACCGAATCAGGCTTTTGATATCTATGAAGAAGAAAATCAGGGAACATTTATTTTTAACTCTAAAGATTTATGCTTAATTGATCAGGTTCCAGAATTAATGGAAGCTGGCGTAAATTCTTTTAAAATAGAAGGTCGAATGAAAAGTCCTTATTACGTAGCTTCAGTTGTTAATGCCTATAGACAGAAAATAGACGATACGATAAATAATACCTTAAAAGAACCAGAATATTATCGAAAAGAACTTGAAAAGGTATCTCATAGGGATTATACAACAGCATTTTACAATGGAAATACCAGTGAAAAAGATCAAAATTACGGTACTTCCAGTTATATTAGAAGTTATGACTATGCTGGAGTTGTTAAGGAATATGACAATAAAACAGGTTTATCTTTAATTGAGCAAAGAAATAAGATAAATACAGGAGATACGGTTGAAATTCTAAGAGCTAATGGAGAGCCTTATTTAACTATAGAAAATATTGAAATATCTAATAAAAATTTAGAACCAATTGAGAGTACTCCCCATGCTAAGATGCTTTATTATATGAAAACACCAGAGTTAGAACCAATGGATATTGTTAGAATAAAAAAACAAGAGAATAATTTAAAGGTTATTCAAGATAAATGAAAAGCTTTAAACTTCTTAATGTTATAATGATAATACAAAAAAATTCGGAGGATACTAATGATTTTAGTTCTAATTCGTCACGGCGAAAGTGAATGGAATAAAGCAAATTTATTTACAGGATGGACAGATGTAGATCTATCTCCATTAGGATTTCAGGAAGCTAAAGAAGCAGGTCAATTCTTAAAGACAAACGGATTTGATTTTGATGTTTGCTATACTTCATATCTAAAAAGAGCTATCCATACCTTAAATGGTGTTTTAGAAGCTATGGATCGTGAATTCCTGCCAGTAACCAAGAGCTGGAAATTAAATGAAAAGAGTTACGGTGCTCTGCAGGGAATGAATAAAGCTGAAACAGCTGCCAAATATGGTGAAGATCAGGTTCTTAAGTGGAGACGTTCTTATGATATCGAACCACCGGCGATTGAACTTGATGACCCAAGAAATCCAAGAACGCAGGAATTATATAGAAGCGTTAAAAATAAAGAAGAATTACCATTAACAGAAGCATTAAAACAGACTGTTGAACGTGTTATTCCTTATTTCGAAAGTGAAATTAAACCTGTAATGAAGGAAGGAAAACGTGTTTTAATTGCGGCTCATGGTAATAGTTTAAGAGCTCTTTGTAAGTATCTTGAAAATATTTCCGATGAAGAAATTATTAATCTAAATATTCCAACTGGTGTTCCACTGGTTTATGATTTAGATGATAACTTTAAGGTACAAGATAAATATTATCTTGGCGACCAGGCTACTATTGAAGCTAAAATTAATGCAGTAGCTAATCAGGGAAAAGCTAAATAAAACCTACCGTCGTTAAGCGACGGTTTTTTCTTATTCTCCGAAATATTAATCTAATAGAAAGTAATTTATGAATCTATGAGTAAAAATATTAACTTCTCTTCTTTTATAAAAGTTGCTGAAGCAGGGAGTTTTAATAAAGCTGCTGAAGAATTATTTATTACTTCAACTGCATTAATTAAACAAATAAATTTATTAGAAAATGATTTAGAATTAAGATTATTTAATAGAACTCACCGAGGTTTAACTCTAACTAAAGCTGGTGAATCTTTATATAATGATGCTAAGTATATCGATGAATATACTCGTAACGCTATTTCTAGAGCTCGAAACTTAATGTTATCTGATAATCAGGTTATTAATATTGGGACCTCTCCAATAATGCCAGCTCAAATGGTAATGGACTTATGGCCTAAAATTCATAAAGATTGTCCAGATTTAAGTTTTCGATTAGTTCCATTTGAAAACACATCTGATAATGCGAGGGAAATATTACTTAATTTAGGAAAGAATATTGATATTGTAGTGGGTTTGTAGATGATTTATTAATGCAACAACGTCAATGTAGAGGATTAGAGATTGCTAAAGAACCACTATGTTGTGCCGTTTCAATTACTCATCCTTTAGCTTCTAAAGAAAGATTGAGGATAGAAGATTTATATGGTCAGAAATTAATGATAATTCATTCTGGCTGGTGCGAAAATATGGATATTCTTCGTAATGATTTAATTAGTAATCATCCAGAAATTAAAATTAAAGATTTTGATTTATATAATTTAGAAATTTTTAATCAATGTGAACAAAGTAAAGATATATTAATCTCTCTCAAAAGTTGGGATAATTTACATCCTTTAATAAAAGTAATTCCAGTTGATTGGAATTATAAGATGCCTTATGGAATTATGTATTCTCCAGAACCTTCTAAAGCAGTTAAACAATTTTTAGAGGCTTTAACAAAAGAACTTTCAAAAACTAAATAATTCAGTTATAACTTTTAGTTACAACTAGTAAAAGAACCGGAACTTCTTATAGTTTCGGTTTTTTTATATTATGAAGCTGGAAATAAAGCTATTTAAATAGAATGGAGTTTCTAGTGGATCGAAAAGTTTTAATTTTGTTATTGGTTTTATTCATCTTTGGAGTATTTCTTACCGGATTTGCTTTAAAACAAAATGGAACTAAATTTAATTCTTCTAGTAATCTTTCAGGAGAAAATATAATGGAAAATAAAAATAAATTAATTAATAAGTCCCAGTTAAATTCCAGCAATATTCAAACAGGTTGGACTGAATCTGTACCACCAGAATATTTAAAAGCTGCTCAACAACAAGGAAAAGTTGAAAGATTGGATTATCAGTCCCAAGATTTTGTTCGAGATGGGACTAACATAACTAAATCTCCCGAGTTTTTGTTAGTTTAGATTAACAAACGGCTTATAATCGCGATAGCTAGGCGATTTATAAGCCGTTTTTGATTATTTTTTCTGTCAAAAATATTACGTCTAATATTTTAGACTTTTTTTGATCTCTTTTAGATTCATATAGTGTTCTTTTAATCCAAGATCAAGGATTTCATTAAAAGTTTCAATAACCTCGTTCATTTTACTGAAAATATAATAGCCATTCCCACCAAAATTACAGTTATAGCTGCGAATACCTTCAAATATTTCATCTGTAGTAAAAGAATTATTAGATAATCTTCTAAGAATTCTAAAAATAAGAAGCGAAACAAAACAGATCAGAACATGAGCTTTTATCGAAGATTCTGTCCAGACAAAAGCCGGTCTAAGCAGAAGTTCATGCTTGCTGACTCTAAAATTATCTTCAATATCATGAAGTTCGGCGTAGTTGGCCCAGACTTCTTCATCTGGCATATCCAGTTCACTCGTTACCAGACAGTAGTAACCATCAAGCTTTTCGTCTTTTTCAACTTTAGCTAAATCAAT
>CANQNI010000154.1 GCA_947625175.1 uncultured Eubacteriaceae bacterium
GATTGTTATAATAATCTTCCTGTTCTTTAAACTCATTGTAGCCGGTATTATATTCAGCCAAAGCCTCGTCAAGTTCTTTCTGGCCTTGTTCCATAGCCTGATTAAACTGATCCAGTCCTGCTTGAAATTCTTTATAACCTTCTTCAAGTTGGCTTCTAGCCTCAGCAAGAGCAGCTTCTGCATTAGCCATCTGGGTATTAAATTCAGAAACACCTGCATGATAACTCTGATATCCAGTCGTTAGCTGATTTCTTCCAGAAAGTAACTGATTTTGACCTTCTACGAGCTGTCTTTGCATTTCACTTAGACCCAGTTCATAGGCAGAGTAACCCTGGTCTAATTGTTCCTGAGCAGCAGCAAGTTCATTCTCGGCATTAGCTATTTCGGTATTAAAAGTATCTAATCCTTCATAATATTGTCTGAAACCATCCTCTAAGGCTGCCTCTCCATCATCCAGCTCTTTTTGGGCATCGGCAATTTCTTTGTCGAACTTTTCCTTATTCGTATCATATTCCTGTTGAGCCTTCCCGATCTCTTTTAAAGCATCCATCTTAATATCGTAAAGATTATCTTCTAAAATTTCGTCTCCGGCCGACTCTAAAGTTTTTATCATTTTTTCCTGAGCCGTCGAATATTCTTCTGAATAAGGAGAAATATTATTGTTTGAAATATCAGTATAAATATAGGCTTCCGTAAAACGTTCAATATCAAACGCTTCCGGATTAACCATCATAAATCCTTCAATAGTTCCGGATCCTATATTAGTGTTTCCATGTTCAAGAGAAATAAATTGTGGGGTTTCTACCAGTCCTACAACAGTAAAGGAATTAGAATGAAGTGGGATATCCGAATCACTTTCATTAATAATAGTAAGTGTATCCCCTATAGTGGCATCTCCGAGGTTTTTATTATCATATTCTAGGACACATTCACTATTATTTAATGGAAAACGACCATCTCTGAGAACAGGAGTATTTTGTCCATCTATCTGGGGGAGAGAGAGGATCTTAACTACCGTTTTATCATCGTCTATCTCAAAAACCTGATCTGTTGAGTAACCCCCAACAGCATCCTCTACACCATCAATATCAGATAAATATTTTATATCTTCATCCCGAATACCATAAGTTGAGATTAGTCTAAAGTCTGAGAGATTATTTTGGGAAAAATAATCTAAGGCTGTTCGTATCATACTTGGAGAGGTTGCTTTGATACCACAGAAAAAAGCTACCCCTAAAGCAATAATCGAACTTATATAAAAGAAGCGCATTCCTGACTTTCTGATTTCTCGTAGTATGTCTTTTGTTGACGCTTTCATGAATTTCTCGATTTGTTTTTCTAGTTATTATAATACTAATTTATTCTATTTTAAATTAAGATTAGAGCACTTAATTTTAAGTTTTCTTACCATTAAAATATTTGAGATTTTCACTTTAAGTAAATAGTAATTAATTCTATAATTAATTTAAGGAATCGAAATGGAGTCTAAAGCTTTAGTAAATGTCTACTCAAAATTTATATTCGCTGGAAAATAGTAATCTTAAAGCAAGTTTTAATACTCTCGGAGCCGAACTTATCTCATTAGTTAATAAAAAAGACAATCAGGAACTCATCTGGCAGGGAGCTGAAGGTGTTTGGTCAAGACATAATCCTATTCTGTTTCCAAACGTTGGTAAAACTTATGAAAATGTCTTTTTGATAGATGGTGAAACGTTCCCTACCAGTCAACATGGTTTTGCTCGTGGCCTGGATTATTCAGTAACCTCTCAAGACGATAATTCAATAACTTTTACTCTAAAGGATAATAAAGAAACCCTTAAAATATTTCCCTTCAAATTTACCTTTAATATAACCTATACACTAAAAGATAAAAGTTTAAATGTTGAGTGGGAAGTTATCAACGATGATGATAAAGAACTCAGCTTTACCATAGGCGCCCATCCTGCCTTTAATACCTGGCCGGCCAAAAGGGATTATTATCTATATTTCCCGGGAAAAGATAAACTCACTTATAAACTTTTAAATCCGGAAAGCGGCTGCGTTGAAAGTAAAGAGTTCGAATTAAAACTGGACAACCATAAACTTCAATTATCGGATGAACTGTTTGCTAAAGACGCTTTAATCATTGACGATTATCAGATAAGTGACTGTATAATCCAGGATTATAACGGAAATAATGTAGTTGGAGTTAAATCTGAAGATTTCCCTAATTACGGCATCTGGTCTAGTGGAAGTGCTCCTTATGTCTGTCTTGAACCGTGGATGGGTAGAGCAGATGATGTTGGTTTTAAAGATGAGTTAAAGAACAAACCAAATGTAAATAAACTCAAAAGTAAAGCTTCCTTTAAGAAAGACTATGAAATAGATGTTTACTAAAATTAAAAAATAAATTATTATTGCTTAATCTCGATTTTTAACCGTATATATAATAGTAGAGAACAAACAAGAAGAGGTGATTGGGATGAAGGAGGATAAGAGCAATAATTCTAATTGCGTTATCTTAACGGATGTAGATCCAGCAGGTCAGAAAGCGTCACAACAGGAAATACCTGCGGTTGAAAAAAGAAAAATAGAGAATAAAGTAATAGTATCCTGTCAGGATATTAGAAATCTTGTATCGACGTTGTATTTAAAGTCATTACCAGGACTTGAAGATATTGCTACGGATTTTGATATTTTAATCGATGAGTATTACGAACCGATTAGAGTTACAGATTAATTAAAACAAAGGAAAAATAGTATGATCAAAGAATGGATTTGCCCAGTCTGTGGTTATGTTCATATTGGCGAAAATCCTCCTGAAAAATGCCCGGTTTGTGGTGTTAGCGGAGATTTATTTAATGAAGGCGAAGCCAAATATGAACAGGATGACCTGGTTGAAATGAAGCAATGGCGTTGTACTGTTTGTGGATATATCGCCGAAGGTCCTGAACCACCTGAAATTTGTCCAATCTGTGGTGTCGGAGCCGATATGTTTGAACTCTATAGTGAAAGTATTGAACCGGCACCAACAACCAAGAAGTGGCGTTGTACCGTATGTGGATATATCGCTGAAGGTGATGAACCGCCTGAAATTTGTCCAATCTGTGGTGTTGGCGCAGATATGTTCGAACTAATTGAAGAAGGTCCGATGACACCAATGGATCAGGAAGAAAAAGACCGTCTTCAAACTCTGTTGTTTAACTGTCAATACGGACTGTATATTATGACAGCAAGAGAAGCTCAATTTGATCACGGTATGGTTTGTAATACTTTCTTACAGGTAACAGACTCTCCACTCAGAGCTTCATTCTGTATTAATAAGGGTGGAAAAACCGCTCAGATGATTTCCCAGACTAAAGTAGCCTGTTGTAATATTCTCTCTCAGGATAATATGGATTTAATTCCTAAATTCGGCAGTTACTCAGGTCATGTAATTAATAAACTTGAAGGAATTGAATATGAACCTGGCGAAGTTACCGGATGTCCAGAACTTCCGAATACTTTAGTTTCTATTGAACTTGAAGTAGAACAGGAAGTTGATCTGGGAACACACAAAATGTTTATCGCCCGGGTAGTTGGAGGCAAGAAACATAATGATGGAACTCCAATTACATACGCCTGGTACCGCGAGCATAGACCGAAGAAATAATTGTTTAAATTATTATTGAAAATCAACAGCTTTGCTATATTAGCAAAGCTGTTTTTATTCTAAAATTCAACTTTCTATAAAAAATTATAATCAAAAAGCTTTAGATGATCATTTAATTTATTAATTAAAATTGAAATAATTTAAAAATAAATAGATCAGATTTACTAAAAACTACTGAATCATCTCTATATTATTGTTTTGTAATATAGGAATTTTTCAGATTATCTTTAATTAGTGCTATAAATTCAGAGTAGTTTAATTCATTACTCGCTAATTTTAAAATGATATCAATTATATCTTTTTTTGAAAAAGATAAATCATAC
>CANQNI010000155.1 GCA_947625175.1 uncultured Eubacteriaceae bacterium
ATTAACCGAATTGAAGCCTATGATATCAGTAATATTTCCGGAACTAATAACGTTGGGGGTATGATTGTTTTTTCTGATGCTAAACCGGAAAAGAAATCGTATCGTCGTTTTAAAATAAAATCAGTAGAAGGTCAGGATGATTATGCTAGTATGCAGGAAATGATCTACCGGCGTATTGAGCGGGGTAATAAGGAAATAAAAGAAGGAAAAACCAAGTCGAGTTTTCTGCCGTTTCCTGAAGTCTTTGCTATTGATGGTGGACAAACCCATGTTGATGCGGTAAAGAAAATTTTATCCCTTTATCCTGAACTGAATATAAAAGTGATAGGTCTGGTCAAAGATGACCACCACCGAATTCGTGGGATTATTTATAATGACCAGGAATATCCACTGGAATATGCTAAACCTCTTTCTAAGTTCTTATCAGAAATCTCTGAAGAAGTTCACCGATATGCTATTAATTACCATAGAACTTTAAGAAAGAAAAGCATGCTAGAATCACAACTTGAAGAAATTCCTGGAATAGGGAAAAAACGCCGTAGTGAACTGATGCGTCACTTCGGAACCCTTAAGAATATTAAAGAAGCCAGTCTTGATGAACTGACTATGCTTCCATCCATGAATAAAAATTCAGCAGAAGCCGTATTTGATCACTTTAGAGGAGAAACACGTGGCTAAGAAAGATTATATTATAAACGTAGAAGACTTCTGTCAGGAACTGGATCTGGAAATTCTTAACTGTCCATATTCAGTGATTAAACTATCCGATACAGGAATTAACCGGCCTGGACTTCAGTTTCACGGGTATTATGAATACTTTGATGAAAAAAGAATCCAGATAGTCGGTAAGATGGAACTTTCTTATTTAAAAAGCTTAAAACCAGAGAAACGTAAAAGAAGAATCGACCGGTTCTTTGAACATGATTTTCCCTGTTTAATTGTTACCTGGGATCTGGAAGATGCCGATATTTTCCTGGAAGCTGCCAAGAAATATAACCGGTGTCTCTTTAGAACCAAGGAACACACTTCAATTTTTATCTATCATATTACAGACTATATTGATTTAATAACTGCGCCATTAACTACCCTTCACGGAGTTCTTGTTGAAGTGCACGGTGTTGGCGTTTTAATTACCGGCTCTTCTGGTATTGGTAAAAGTGAAACAGCCATTGAACTTATCCAGCGTGGTTCAAACCTGATAGCAGATGATATGGTTGATATCTCCTGTTATCATGACAGGACATTAATCGGAACCGCACCGGAACTCCTGCGGTATTATATGGAGGTTCGGGGGATTGGAATTATCAATGTCAGTGAACTCTATGGGGCTAAATCAGTTAAGCAGGCTGTTGAAATAGATATGATGATCCGCCTTGAAAACTGGAATGAAAAAACACCCTATGATAGGCTCGGTCTTGATGAAGAAACTATTGATATTCTGGGGGTAGAAGTCCCTCTGGTAACTGTTCCGGTCTCAAGCGGTCGTAACCTCGCTATTATTATTGAAACAGCTGCTATTAATAACCGGATGAAAGAACTTGGAATCCGCTCGGCTGAAATCTTCTGTAATAGTGTCAGTCAAAATAACAGGGAAGTCTATGAAAAGAACATGGCTCGCCTGGCTAATCCGGAACTTTCTGTACAGGAACGGACTAAAGAAGAAAATTTGGCTAATAAGAATGAAACCTTAAGACAGTCTGAAATATATAATGATTTGAAAAATGAATAAAGATAGCAAATTTTTAGTAGATGGTCACATTCATACATTAGAATGTGGCCATGCTTATAATACGATAACTGAGATGGCCAAAGCAGCCGCTGATCAGGGCTTGGAAGTTATCTGCTGGACTGAACATGGACCAAAACTTCCTAATGGATCTTCTTTTTCTTTTTTTAATAATCTCCAGACTATTCCTTCTGAAATTGAAGGCGTAAAAGTTTTAAAGGGAATAGAAGCCAATATTTTAGAAGAAGGTAAGCTTCAGTCAAAAGGTTTAGAAGATAAGAACCTTGATATTTCCAAAGGCTTTGCTGATAAACTCGAAGTAGTTTCTGCTTCCCTCCATAATGCGACTTTTAAGCCTAAGAGTAAAGAAGAAAATACAGAAGCTATTCTGGCTGCTATTAACAATCCCCGTGTTGACTTCCTCTGTCACTTGGGAAATCCCCGGTATCCAATCGATTTTGAAAAAGTAATTAGTGAAGCTGCTAAAAATAATAAGATGATTGAAATCAATAACGGCAGTTTTACGATCAGAAAAGGAAGTACCCCTAACTGTATTGAAATAGCTAAACTCGCTAAAAAATATGATGTTCCAATAATTGTTGGATCTGATGCCCATTTCTCTGATGCAGTCGGTAAATTCCCTTATGCTAAAAAGTTACTTGAAGTAACGGAATATCCTGACGAACTCATAATGAATCTTCATCCAGATAAATTAATAGATCATCTTAAAGCTAAAGGAAAACCGGTTGGATTCTCCCGGCATGAGAATGCTGATGAAATATTAAAACAGATCGAGGAGGGTGTTAGTGCTTGAAAAGCTTAGTTTTCTAAAAGAAAAATACGACAACTTAAACCTTCAGATCGCTGATCCGGAGATTATAGCCCATCATGAACAGTGGCAAAAACTCATACAGGAACAGGCTGAACTACGACCAATCATCGAAGTATATGACGAATATGAAAAAGTAAATAACCAGATAAATGAAAATGAAGAACTTCTAGAAGACAATGAACTTGACGCTGAACTAAAGGAACTATGTCAGGAAGAGCTTTCTGAATTAAAACCCCAGCAGAATGAGTTGGAAGAAAAATTAAAACGACTCCTGATTCCGAAAGATCCCAATGATGACAGAGGTGTTATTGTCGAAATTAGAGGGGGAGCCGGGGGAGATGAAGCTGCTCTGTTTGCAGCAGATCTCTTTAGGATGTTCTCCCGCTATGCTGAGCGTAACCACTGGAAAACAGAGGTTTTAAATTCCAACGCTTTAGGTATCGGTGGCTTTAAGGAAATTACTTTTAGTATAGATTCCAAAGGGGCTTATTCGCGGCTCAAGTATGAAAGTGGCGTTCACCGTGTTCAGCGTATCCCAACAACTGAATCCGGTGGAAGAATCCATACTTCAACGGCTACCGTAGCGGTTCTACCGGAAGTAGATGATGTGGAAGTTGAAATTGACCCGAATGATTTAAGAATAGATGTGTACCGTTCCACAGGTCATGGCGGTCAGTCAGTTAATACCACAGATAGTGCTGTTAGAATAACGCATTTACCAACGGGAATTGTTATCACCTGCCAGGACGAAAAGTCACAACTAAAAAATAAGGATAAAGCTCTAAAAGTTCTAAAAGCTAGACTATTTGAAATCGAAGAGCAAAAAAGACAGAATGCCATAGCCAGTGAAAGAAAATCCCAGGTAGGTACGGGTGATAGAAGCGAACGAATTAGAACTTATAACTTTCCTCAGGGTCGTGTTACAGATCATCGTATTGGAAAAACCATTCATTCCCTCGAAAGTTTTCTTGACGGTGAAATAGATGAAATTGTCGATGCTTTAATTACATATAATGAAACAGAAAAGCTAAAGTCAATGTAGATTTATATTATAATTAAATTAAATATTTCTGAAACAATAGGTATTACAATGAGTAATTATTCAACTAAAATAACAAGTATTGGCGATAAAGTTGCTGAACTAGAAAAAGAAAATAGAATGATTGTTGTCTTTGACAATAATGTAGGAGAGGATTTAAAAGATATCTCTGTAATGCACACTATTGCTAAATTACCACAGGAAATTAAAGTTGGTGATTATGTAGCTTTTGGTAACCGTAGTTATAAAATTACAGCTGTTGGACAAAACGCAAACTATACTATGAGAACAGCTGGACATTGTTCATTCATTTTTAATGGGGAGGACAATGTAAGACTTCCACAACAGATAAAC
>CANQNI010000156.1 GCA_947625175.1 uncultured Eubacteriaceae bacterium
TGGTAAATTAACTGTATTTACTTATGGCTTTACAGTTGGTAAGAATATTGGCTTTGTTCTGGTTGATACTGATAAAGTTAAAGTAGGTGATATGGTTGAATTAGGGGAAGAAAAAATTCCTGGTGAAGTAACTGAAAGAGTTTTTTACGACCCTGAAAATAAACGAGTTCAAGGATAAAATAAAACCCCAAAGAAATTATCTCTTTGGGGTCAAACTGTCGATAAAAAGATTTTTGTATAACAACAAAAATCTTTTTATCGACAGTCTGTTCCTCTATCTTTTTGATAGAGGTTTTTTGATTTTCTATAAATTTCTGTTTTAAGTAATTTAAAAGTTGTCCTTATATACTAATTTCATTAAAACGAAAAGGAGTAAAGACGTATGCCTAATTATGGATATTATGATTATTACGGATACTCACAACCATATTCAAGTGGAAGTAATTTAGGATTAATCGGGAGTGGTATACTACTCGCTCTCTCTTCTACCTTAATATTATATTTAATAATAGCCTGGATTTTTAGAAGTATAGGCTTATACCACCTTGCTAAAAATAGAGGAATTTCGCATGCATGGTTTTCCTGGGTTCCATTTCTATCACAATATATACTTGGTAGATTAATTAATGATAAAGTTGTTTTAGGCGATAATATAGTAACCACTCATGCCAGCTTCTTTCTTCCTTTCTTAGGACTCTTAACCAGTTCAATAACAACAGAAATGAATGAAATAAGTTGGATATGCTCAGTATTTACCCTGGCAGTCTGGGTTTATGAAACTTCAGCCCTTTGGCGCTTATTTAAAATTTACCGTCCAAAGAGCCGTTGTAGCTTTACAATCTGGAGCCTTATTTTAACTTCTGGTTTCTTTATCTTTGCTATTAGAAATGATAAACCGTTTGATGAGCTTGATCCAACCAAAGTTTATGAAAATTACTATGGAGATAAAAAAGTTATCGATACTGAGTATAACCGAGACCGGGCTGAAATAAGGACTCAGGAAAAAGAAAGAGAAGAAACTCTGAGAAATACTTATCAAGATCAACTTAATCAGGATAATCTTTCAACTGAACAGAAAGATCATTTGCGTGAACAATATTATGAAACTCGTCAGGAATTAAAAAAGGAAGCCGATAATTTAATCAAAGCTGAAAATAAAGAGTATCAGGCTGAAATTGAAACATTAGATAAGGAAACCACTGAACATCTTGATCCGGTAGTTACCAGTCAGGGTAATGAAGTTATCATTACAGCTGAAGAACCTACTGAAGAAATTCCAGTTGCTGAGGTAAGTAATGAAATTAATCCAAATGAAACTGGAGATGAAATAACTGTAATCTCTGATACAGAAGCCATTACACCAGAAATTGATCATCAGATTAATGAAACTATAAATGCTATTGATAATTTAATTAATAACCGTGATCAAAATGAGGAATAAAACAACCGCAATCGAACGATTGCGGTTTTCTTTTTATCTAATAATAACCGGATCCCCAATTCTTATTAACTGATTAAATAAAGCTATATCTGGATCTCTCATATTGATACATCCATGGGATGGATCGATAAGATAAGTTCCTTTACCAAATTCATTATCTTGTCTCCAGTCAGCATCGTGGAATCCCCAGGTATGTCCAATAAATGGAATCCAGTAATCAACATGACTAACGTAATCTGCTCCGTATAAATAAGTATTTCTTGATTTACCCAAAATACTAAAATTACCTGTCGGAGTTAAATACTCAGGGTTATTTGGATATCCTGTTACACAATCTGCAAAGAAAATCATCTGGTTGTTAGCATTCTGGATAAATACCATCTGAAGTGGGATAGATACTAAAATTCCATAACCATTAAAATACATTCCTCTTGGTACCGGTAGAAAAGCTCTAAAAGTTGAACCAGGAGCTTGTTCACCTATTCTGACTAACTGAACATTAATAGCCTGAAGAGGACAGTTACCTTCAGCTGAACCTGCCAGCTCACCATTTTTAGCCCAGTCCTGCCAGCCGACATTTCCTACGTAGCCTCGGTAATAGATATCAAAGAGATTGGCAATCGGTCCTTCTAAAACCATCTGGAAAGCTTCAATCTGACAACCTTCTACGCCACTCGGAGCATTATCTCTAACATAACCACACCAGCCAACATTGCTTGAATAAGCCTGATAAGCTACAGAACTTCCAGGTATTAAGTTGTTGTTAAGATTAGCAGACATATAGTACATTGGAACGCCCTGTCCTTCTATTCCTGCTAGATTTCCATTAGAAGCAGGAAAGAGACCATAAAGAGGATTAGCTAAAGCATAAGTAATTGAGGTATTGTTAAAATCATTTACTGAAAAAGCCGGAGTTTTAGTTTCTCCCGGTGCTGGACTTCCTGAAGGTAGAATAATAATTTTTACTGCTTCAAGTGGAAGACCAAGGCCAGTTGTACCAGCTGTCTCTCCATTTTTAGCCCAATCTAACCAGCCGATATTAGCGATATGAGCACAATAGTAAATATCATAGCCACTAGGACTTCCATTATTATTATTTATATTAAAACTAACAGCTTCTAGCGGCCAGTTTTTTCCTGTAACGCCAATTTCACCTTCATTATAGACCGGAGTGCCCCAGCCAACGTTAGCTGAATGTCCGCGCATTTCAAAATAATCATTTGCAGGAAGATTTTTCACATTGACTTTAAGGGCTTCTAAATTCTTTGCCTGACCTTCTGTTCCTCCAAGTTGGCCGTCAGTAACCGGATTTAACCAACCTAGATCTTGAACATGTGCTGTATATTCAATGGATGGAGTAATCTCTGTTTCTGTTTCATCTTCGGCAGCATATACACCAACACATGATAAAAGCGATATTAAAAAAACGGTTAATAAAAAGTAGAACTTCTTCATATAAATATTTCTAGAATTTTTTACACAATTTTAACATAGTTTGATAAAGGTTGTTATCATTGGGTATAGGATTCTTTAAAATTTATTTAAAACTCAGAAATATTTTTGTTAAAAATTTACCCTTTAAAGACAAATAAATGAAATAGAGTCGAGATGTTTCATAGTTATCCGACATTTTAAGTAAACGTAAGGGAAATTTTGGAGAAAATTATACTAGTTTATGAGTCGATTCCGTTAAAATCCTTTTTAAGATAATTAAGCCAGGCATCAACGTCGTTCTTTTCGCGCATACTTTTAAAAAAGTAGTTTTTGATTTCACTATCAGGTAGGATATCTTCAATAGTTTTTAAAGTAGCCTCTTTTCCTGTTCCACTAGCCGTAATAAAGGGAACTACGGTAGTTCCAGTTAAATTACTTTCTTTTAGGTAATCCTGGAGAAAGTTCGGCAATGTCCCAGCCCAGACCGGCGAGCCTAAAAAAACTACATCATAATCACTAAAATCTTGAGGATTCTGTTTAATCTGTGTTTTCTTCTTTGAGATATGTTCCCCAATATAGCGACCAACAGAAGAAATGAAACCTCCATAAGGTTTCTCTAAAGTTAATTCAATAACATCCGGATCAAACGTCTTTTCAATCTGATCTGCTATCTCTTTTGTGTTTCCAGTGTTTGAAAAATAAATAAGTGCACTTTTCATATAATCTCTTTTAACAATTAATTTATTGGGTAAAAAATTTGTCAAAATTATTAAATAATTTTGCTTAAATTTTTTTACAATCTACTAATAATATTAATCCAAAATTTGGATATAATCATTCTAATAGATCGATTACACTGAAAAAAATTAAGAAATAATCGGGAAAGAGTAGGAATATGAAATTTAAAAATAAGCTTATTATAGTACTAATACTATTATTAATAACTATAAGTCCCATATTTGCATTAGAGTCGAGACCGGAAGTATTAGTTAAGCAGGAAGGAAATAGAATTACAGAGGATACCACTGAAATTCTTAGGCCTGAAGAA
>CANQNI010000157.1 GCA_947625175.1 uncultured Eubacteriaceae bacterium
AGTGTTGTTCTTCCGTCAACCGTTTGCACGACCGGGTAGCTGCAAACCCACTACCTTTTAGGTGGTGGGTAGTTGATAAATTTATTATACCTTTTTACTTAACTGATTAACTACTTTTTATTTTAAGATTATTCTTACTTAATTATATTTCTTAACTATTAATCATATTAAATTCTCATATAATAAAATACTTATTATGAGAAATAAAAAAGCTGATAGTTTTAACTATCAGCGTTAATTTGCGTATTAATAGAATGGCAGGGGTAACAGGATTCGAACCTGTGAAATGATGGAGTCAGAGTCCATTGCCTTTCCGCTTGGCGATACCCCTAACAGAATCTAAATTATAAATCATATTGCCTATATTTGTCAATATATTTTTAGAAATTTCAAAAATTTTCTATATTAACTTAATCTTGTTTTATTCAATATTGAATGGGTAAATAAATTTGACAAAGTAGAAAATTTTGATTATGATATAAGTTCATTAAATAGATGAATATTTGCAGTATTAATATATTGATCAAAGATATATTTTTCCCAATACTTTCTTACTGATCAAAGGTAAGATTCGCAATCCACTATTTATTTCTATGAATTATATACTTTCCCTAATTGTAAAACAACAAATTATTTATTTTCTAAATTCTAGATTTGCGAGGTGTGAAATTGGCACGAACTCATAATATAGAATCTGGGTTACGAGAAAGAAAAAGTTTTTCTCAGATTGAAGAAGTCCTGGAAATGCCAAATCTTCTTGCTGTCCAAAAAGATTCATATCAATGGTTTCTTGATAAAGGCTTAAAAGAAGTATTTGAAGATATGCACCAGATTACCGATTATACCGGAAATTTGGTATTAGAATTTGTTGATTATGAAATAGAAGATAATCCAAAATATACTGTCGAAGAATGTAAGGAAAGAGATCAAACTTACATGATGCCTCTGAAGGTAACAGCTAGACTTATAAACAAAGAAAAAAGTGAAATAAAAGAACAAAAAGTTTTTATGGCTGACCTTCATAAAATGACTGAGACCGGTACTTTTATTGTTAATGGTGCTGAACGTGTTATTGTTTCGCAACTTGTTCGTTCTCCTGGAGCCTATTTTACTTTAACTAGAGATAAGATTGGGAAAAAATTATATTCATCTCAAATAATTCCGAACCGTGGAGCCTGGTTAGAATATGAATCGGATTCAAACGATATTCTATATGTAAAGGTAGATAGAACTCGTAAATTACCTCTAACAGCTTTAATCAGAGCATTTGGAATAGGAACTGACCAGGAAATCATAGATGTCTTTGGGGAGGATCATCGTCTAATAGAAACAATGAAAAAAGACGAACCAAATGGGCCTAAAGATGTTAATGATGGTTTATTAGATATTTATAAAAGACTAAGACCAGGAGAACCACTAACGGTTGAATCTGCTCAACAACTAATTAATTCCTATTTCTTCGAACCTAGAAGATACGATTTAGCCAAAGTTGGACGTTATAAATACAATAAAAAATTAGCCCTGGCTAATCGTTTAATAGGTCAGCGTAGTTATCGAGATATTATCCATCCTGAAACAGGGGAAGTCTTAGCAACTGAAGGCCAGGTTATTGATAGAGATATAGCTTGGGCTATTCAAAACGCTGGAATAAATTCTGTTGATATTATTGTCGATATTGAAGGGGAAGAAAAACCATTTAGAGTTATAGGAAATGGTTTTGTTAATCCAAAAGTTTTAGCTCCTGAAATAGACTGGGAAGAACTTGGTTTTAAAGAATTAGTTAATTATGAAGTTTTAAAAGAAATCTTAGATTCAGATAAGACAACAGAAGAATTAATAAAAGAAATTAAAAAGAGAAAAGAAGATTTAATGCCTAAACATCTTCTAAAGAGTGATTTCTTTGCTACTATTTCCTATTTTTTAGGACTTGAATATGATGTTGGCTTAACTGATGATATTGACCATTTAGGAAATAGAAGACTTCGTTCTGTTGGTGAATTACTTCAAAATCAGTTTAGAGTAGGATTATCCAGAATGGAAAGAGTAGTCAGAGAAAGAATGAGTACTCAGGATACCGAAGTTTTAACACCACAGAGTTTAATAAATACTAGACCAATTAATGCAGCTTTAAAGGAATTTTTTGGTTCATCGCAATTATCTCAGTTTATGGATCAAAATAATCCGTTATCAGAATTAACTCATAAACGTCGTTTGTCTGCATTAGGACCTGGTGGTCTTTCAAGAGAACGTGCCGGATTTGAAGTTCGAGACGTTCACCACTCTCACTATGGAAGAATGTGTCCTATAGAAACACCTGAAGGACCTAATATCGGCTTAATTGGAGCACTCGCTACTTATGCCCGTGTTAATGAATATGGATTTATTGAATCACCATACAGAAAAGTAATCGATGGTGTAGTTACTGATGAAATTCATTATTTATCAGCTGACGAAGAAGGACAATATGCTATTGCTCAGGCTAATGAAGAATTAGATGAAAACAATCGTTTTGTTAATGAACATGTTACAGGACGTTCTGGTCCAACCCGTGAATTTGTTTCTATTAATAGAGATGAAGTTGATTTCATGGATATTTCACCAAGACAGATTGTATCAATAGCTACCAGTTTAATTCCTTTTCTTGAAAATGATGATGCTAATCGAGCTCTAATGGGAGCTAATATGCAGCGTCAAGCTGTTCCATTATTAATTCCAGAAGCTCCACTTGTTGGAACGGGTATGGAAGCAAAAGCTGCTCGAGACTCAGGTGTTTGTGAAATAGCTGGAGTCTCTGGAACTGTTGAATATGTCGATTCTAATACTATTAAGATTCGTTCTGATGAAGATGGTTCTATTGAAGAACACGAATTGTTAAAATTCAAACGTTCCAATCAGGCTACCTGTATTAATCAGAAACCATTAGTCGAACATGGTCAGCATGTTGAAGAAGGAGAAATTATCGCTGATGGGACAGCAACCGATTTAGGCGAACTGGCTCTTGGAAGAAATGCTCTAATAGGATTTTTAACCTGGGAAGGTTATAACTATGAAGATGCTGTTCTAATTAATGAAAATCTTCTTAAAGATGATACCTATACCAGTATTCATATTGAAGAACATGAATGTGAAGCCCGTGAAACCAAACTTGGGCCTGAAGAAATAACTCGAGATATTCCTAATGTCAGTGAAGATATGCTCAAGAACTTGGATGAAAGAGGAATTATCCGTATTGGCTCAGAAGTAAAATCAGAAGATATTTTAGTTGGTAAAGTAACACCAAAAGGTGAAACTGATCTTTCTGCGGAAGAAAAGTTATTACGAGCTATATTCGGTGAAAAAGCACGTGAAATACGTGATACATCTCTTAAAGTACCACATGGAGAAACTGGAATTGTTGTAGATGTTAAAGAGTTCTCACGTGAAAATAAAGATGAAGATCTTAAACCGGGTGTTAAAAATATGGTTCGTGTTTATATAGCAACAAAACGTAAAATTTCAGTTGGGGATAAAATGGCTGGTCGTCACGGTAACAAAGGGGTTGTTTCAAGAATTCTTCCCCAGGAAGATATGCCTTTCTTACCAGATGGAACGCCACTTGATATTTGTTTAAATCCATTAGGGGTTCCTTCCCGAATGAACATTGGACAAGTTCTTGAAGTTCATCTTGGAATGGCTGTAAATGAACTGGGATGGCACGTAGCAACACCTGTATTTGACCCAGCTAAAGAAGAAGATATTGAAGATCTTTTAATTAAAGCAGGACTTCCGGAAGATGGAAAAGTTCAGTTATTCGATGGAAGAACAGGAGAACCATTTGATAATAAAGTAACTGTAGGGTACATGTATTATCTAAAACTCCATCACCTGGTAGATGATAAGATGCAC
>CANQNI010000158.1 GCA_947625175.1 uncultured Eubacteriaceae bacterium
CTATAATTCACCTCGTTTTAAATTATTTTTAATACTTATTTAGAATCCTCTTCATATAATTTAATAAGATCTTTTTCCCGTTGAGCCAGTCTTTTTTCCTTATACTCAAGTTCAATTTCAAGATATTTTACTTCTTCTAAAGCTTTTTTATCTTTTAAGATATCTATATTTTTTCTTAAAAAATTAATTGTCCATTTGAGACCTTCTATCTCATATTCAATAAAAAAAGGATATTTTAAATCATATGGTATTCCGTAAATCAAAACGGAATGCAAAGTATCATTAATATATTCTTTTAATTCTTTAAGACTTAACTGTTCATAGGCTTCCTGGCTAATATCTTTTTTTGTAAAAATAGATGATTCTCTTTTTTCTATCGTTTTTTCCTTTCGTTTAGATTAACTAAAAAATACTCGATTGTTTCTTTTTTTTCATTTTGTTGAGGATAGTAATAATATCTCTTTTTAAAGGACGGAATTCCAATATCACTCTCTTTTAAATCCTTATTTTCAAAAAAACTTATAATCTCAGTAGGTTTTTTAAGATTTCTGGACTTAAAAAAGGCTTTAACTTTTCTGTCTCTAAATTCCAGATCCTTACTAAAATATTTGCTGATATACTCACTTCTTACCGAAGCATCTATTCTTTTTATCTGATTAATCTTAATAAATCCCAGCCGCCAGATTTCCTCTAATTTTTTGGCTGGAATAAAAGGAAATCCAAACAGTATCAGATGATAATGAATTACTCCCTTTTTAGTCCGCTCCCAGGTAGCCAGATACTTTAGTTTCTTTCCTGGATACTTTTTGTTTAGATAATATTTCAGCCTTCTGATAAATTTATCAAACTCATAATTACTCAGTTTAATATCATAAGCTGATTTATTTTCCATTCGCTGAGTTAAAGTCAAAAAAGAGGTCTTATTATCAAAATTACTGTCTACAAGGCGCTTAATATAAAATTTTTGATTCTGATAATACTTTTTTCGCTGCAGATAGGAATTTATTTTTTCAACATCAGTAAACTCTTCATACTTTCTTCGGTAAATATTATTTCTTTTCCAACCTCGAACAATCGGTTTTGAATATTTCCATACCTCCATCGTATTGGGAGTAGTGAGAATTTTGATATTGTATAGTTGCAATTTTCGTGAGATATAATCCTATTAATCAAGTTAACTATACCAGGGGGCGCCCGTTCCACTTATCTTGGCCTCCGGCCAAGCTAGCGCCCATAATCCATGATATAATTAATAAATACGAAACAAAACACAGCCATCAAGTCCTGTTACTGCAAGCAGGATTAATCCTGATGGCTCTAAACACTTTTCTTCAAGAAGATAAAGTTAATCAGGAAATTAAGATTGGGCCCTGATATCTTCTTCCTGAGAGTACTTTATTCTTCTTATTTCCTTAATAACATCATTCAAGTTTTCTATTATTGGAGCCTTAAAACGGACAGGAATATCACTTTTCATGGAATCACTGAAAAGATATCCGGATCCCGGAGCACAGGTTTTATAATTCATTCCGTCATGACTGCCAAAAACCATCCGGTAGCCGTCTTTACTCAGATTACCTAATACCGCTTTAAATCCCAGCTGGTCTCTAATTTCAGTCGGAATAGTATCGGCATCCGATTTTTGAGTGGCCAGGATGACAAACACTCCGGCCTGTCTGCCCTGGAAAATTATTTGTCTCAGGTTATTTAAGACCTCGGTTTTAAGTTTTCCCTCGCACCCCGCCATAAAACTTCCGAATTCATCAATAATTAAAAATACCGGACTGAAGTTTTCATCTGAATAACTGCGGCCAATATAATAACTATTTTTATCCAGAATCTGATAGCGGCGCTGCATTTCCTCTTTAACCAGACGAATATTCTTGGCAATTCCTCCTGGAGAATATTCAATGGCACAGGCATATTCCGAGAGAATTTCCCGGCTCATATAGAGATCAGAGCGCTTGGGATCACAAAGATAAACCTGGTAGTTTTTAAGAAAAAACTGATAAAGAAGATAAAACAGAAAATAGGTTTTACCCCCACCGGTTCCGCCGGCTATTAGAGCATGCGGGTCTTTATCAATCTGCCAGGCTACTGTACTAGTTACAGGAATTATTTTTTCCTCACTCTCCGGAATATCATAGGGAAATTCATAAGCTTTTTCCTTATGGTTTAAAAAATAATAAACCGCTACATCCAGTTCATTTTCCTTATGTCTGAGCTCTTTACTGAGTTTATTTTCCAGTTCCAGATCAAGATTTCTGACCTTGTCTACCAGACCGCTTCCACCGGGCCAGGCCTTAATGACCAGATAATTATCTTCCCGGTAAAATTCAAAACGGACAGAACTCTCTATTTTTTCATCCTCTCTTAAAAACAAATTCTGTTCATGAATAATATCTCCAAGTTTTTGAATAAGAGTATAGTCCGATAATGGTACTTTATAGAGCCGCCTTTTAATTAGTTCGCGACACTTATAGGCTATAACCCCTGCTATCATTAGAAGACAGATCAGGTAGAAACCCGGACTAATAGTCGGTTCGCCATAGGCCCCGACTTTGGACTTAATTCCTGAAAGCCAGAAGATTAAAATAAAAATACAGGCTATTCCCAGCAGGAATAAATTCAGGTAGTAATCAAGATAAGTCGGTCTTGAAGCAATAGCAACCCGGTAGTGATTTTCGTCTAAAACTTGCCAGACGGTTTGATCCCTGTAGCTGATTTTATTCTTTTCGATTATCCCTATCCTTCTTTACGAGCGATAATACTTGCCTGACTGGCAGTGGCCGTAACTCCGGTCTGGTTATTGACAAAATAGAAATGGGCTTCAAGATTATCAAATTTAACATTTTGATAGTCTTTATTTTCAATGACTTCATCCGGTATGGTTTGCTCTCCATCTACCCGAACTCTTATTTTTTCAAAACCCAGAGCAGGTACAGCTACCTCATAAGTGGTTCCAATTCTTTCATCAGTACGTATTCCGTGCTGATACAGATAACTTGGTCTGATGTCTGTTAAAATAAAAACTTTTCCAAAATCCCGAACATCAAGTCGGACTGCATTTGGATTAATCAATAATTCCTCCTTATTTTTAAGAATACTAGAAACAATTAAACAAAAAATAAAATTATAACTACGCCAGTTTCTATCATTCTTCTTTAAAAAGTGTTATAATAAAGCGGATCCTTACTTTATCTGTATAACAAAATGATAATTTATGGGTAATTTTTAATTCATTAATCGCTTTAATTATCTCTGCAGAATTATTTTATACCCAAAGTAGTTAAATTTCCACTATAATTTTTAATTTTTTATCTTAATTTTTATTTTTCGTACTTTATGAGTAAAAATAAGTCTAATAATTTTATCCATATATGTTTATGAATATATATTTATGTAGATATCTTTATAAATATATAGGTATAGATAGAAGAATTATATTTAAAGAAATAGTTTATTGAAAAAAATAGGATCTTTATCCCTGAAGATAAAAATCCCGTTTATATTCATAAGATCAGAATTGAAAACTTAAAAATCGTCTTTAATATTTTGGATTATAGAAGTTATGACAGTTGGCAATGGCTTTTTTTACGGTATTGGAAAGATAATTTTTGTTCTGCTCCCATTTTGGTCGGGATAATTCACTCTGCCACATTATTTTTTCGATTCTTTCCTGATCGCCTGCTGTAAAGAAAGAAAGAATAGCAGCCAGTTCCATATCAGCTTCACTGGCCGAACTAAAGCCTTCTTCCCAACACCCTAAATCGTAGAGAGAGATAAATTTATCTCCGGCTTTTGAATTTCTTATTTTTCCAAGTAAATTGGTATCACTTATTTTGCGAACTTTTGATAAAATAGATTTATCAATTTGACTT
>CANQNI010000159.1 GCA_947625175.1 uncultured Eubacteriaceae bacterium
CCGAGTAAAATAATATCGTCAACATAGCGCATATAATGTTTAACGTGAAGTTGTTCTTTTACAAAATGATCGAATTCGGTTAAATAGAAATTAGCAAACCACTGGGAAGTATAGAATCCTTTTGGAATTCCTTTTCCTGGTTCAGATTCAAAACTGTCTATTAAAGCAAAAACTAAATCTAAAAAGCGATTATCTGTTATTTTGCGCAGTAGTTTATTCTTTAAAATTGAATGGCTGATCGAATCATAAAAGTGACGGATATCGCATTTATATACATAAAACCTTTTATTTCCGTACGATCTTATCCATTTCTCCAACTGCTTTTTTGCAATATGAACTCCCCTGTCTGGAATGGATCCGAAGGCGTGTTCATATAAACTTTTTAAGATTATTGGAGAGAGCTGAGAAACTATCATATGATGAATAATCTGATCCGGGTAAAATAAAGGCGTTACAATAGTTCTTTCTTTTTTTTGAGAACCTTCATTAATTTGAACTACCGGATAGTTCTGAAAACTGTAATTTTCAGAACTCATCATTTTAATAATTTGACCAGCATACCATTCTTTATTTTTAATAATCCTTTTTACTGGTTTCTTCTTTCGCTTTCCTTTTGAAGCGGTCATAATACATTTTTCAATCAGCCCAATATCCAGGATTGATTGATACAGGTTTTTATAAGTCTTCAAATAAGTTTCTTATCTCCTATAGGGTATTCGGGAAAAGTACCCTACCAACCCTATCCTGCTTCGGAATTATTTTTGCCAAGTGGCAAGGATTATAACGCACATTAAAAGGGACCGTATAAGGAGTTGCACCATTTCAATAGTCTGATAATTAAGGGCAGCGCCATAGTTAGTATTAGTGTTGGAAGCATCGTTATTGATGTTGCGACCGCTAACACTATAGTTATTGCCACGCTGCGAGATCGTGTTTTATAACCCTTTAAAGTAAAAGATATAATAACACAAAAATATCAGATATTGTCAAAGGATTTTTAACCTCACCCTCGGGGGATAAATCCCCCGTACCCCCTTTAAGCAGGCGGTATTAAAGAAAGGGCAGCGCCATAGTTAGGATTAGAGGAGGAAGCAGCGCTACCGAAGTTGCGACCGCTAACACCAGAGTTAGGGCCACGCCGCGAGATGTAAACGGTTCCACTGGTGTTACTATTATCATTCCAATAGCAACATTCATAGGATTTATCGGCCCCACCTGCATCAACAGAAGTACGTCCGTATTTATTATCTGCTTTCATTTTCTTAATATAGCCTTGGCCATAAACATGATCCGTTACTTTTTCATAAGTAGCGGTATCGGTTCCTGAATAAGGCGGTTTCATACGAACATAGTTTTCTTTGTTTTTACAAAGAATTCCAGCTTCCCACCTATAAATACCAGAACCTGATTGCGGCCAGCTGACATAATCTTCAATCCATAAGAATTTGGTTGCTTTAGTCGTTGGATCAAAGGCTATTCCACCTTTATTTGCTAAAACTCCTGTTTTCTTATTAGTAGCATTATCATAGGTTCTGCCTTCTCCTAAGGCTTCCCGCCAATTACAGGTTTTAAATAAGATTAAATAAAGAGCATTAAGAATCTGATTCATGGCATAAGTTTCAATGTCATAGTTCGTTCCATTCTTTTGAGCTGCTGTTCTAAAATCAGTAAAGGAAGTATCATACTTTATATCCTGATTACTTAACGATCTTAATTTACTGCTGGAATCAAAGCTCCCCATAAACATTGGCATACAAATATAATCAGCTTCACTACCGTCTTCTCTAATAAAACCTATAGCTTCAAATCCATCATCTGGTTCATCGGAGATTTGAATTACTTCATTTTCTCCCTCCATACTAAATTTGGTATAGAATTTTTCGAAAACAACCATTGCGTTTCCGTCAAATGAAGTACTACTTATTTCAGAAGCTCCACCTTCTGCTTTTTTTGTCTGATCGTCTGGGTTAAGTTTATATGCTATAGTACCATCAGTTTTAACCATAGCAGGATATATCTTTTCAAGAGGCCATTTTTGTTTCCATTCACCGTAATCGACATTACCATTTGAAAGAGTTATCTTAACTGGCTGCATTCCTTTAGCTTCGTCTCTATATTCAACTCTTCGTTCTGGATCCGATTCATTTTCAGTAATGGTTACTCCAAGTACAGTAGATCTTAAAGCGCATTTATAAATCTTATTTTCAGTACAATTTACCTTTTTGGTAATTTCCGGATAATCACTACAGGTAACCGTCCATTCCCCGGTTTCAGGTAAAATAAAAGTAGCTTTTCTGTTTTCTAATGCTTTTTCAAAATTATGAGCGTCCTTAGAAACCTTTATAGTTTTACCTTCATCTTCAGCTTTACTGGTTACAGTAAGAATTGGAACGGTTGTATCTTCAGGAGTAAGTTCTGTTGTATATTCTTTAGCTTCTTCTACATTAACTGTTTTAGCTATATTTTCAGAACTTTCGAGCCCTATCGTATAATTTCCGGTTTCTGGTAACAGGAATGTTACTTCCCCAGTCTTATTTTCTTTCTTTAAATCTATTAAATCCTTTTTACAGGTTATTGTCTCATTAATAAATTCTTCAGCTACAGTAACTTTAATATAAGGAACCCCAGTCGAAGAAATTGTTAAGGTAGCTTGTTGCGTGTCCCCTTCTTCTGAAACAGTAACACTTTGCTTGGTAATATAGGAATTACCTTTAACACTTATATCCCATTTACCTTTATAACTTACCTGGAGGGTTACTGAGGTACTTTCAGCTTTAACTTCTACTGTATGACTCTTTTCATCAGTAGCTTGAATTGTTTCTCCGATTAACATTTCAGGAATAGTTACATTAATAGTTGCATGATATTCAGAAAAGCTAGTTTCTTGAATAAAAGTATCGGTAAAATTAACCTCAGCTGTTTCATCATTAAGGGTATTAGTAATTGTGTAATCCCCAGGATTAGGAACACGCAGGACACAAACTCCTTCTTCAGGTTGGCCTGTATATTCAGTATTATCTATTTTACTTTTTGCAGTAAATGATTTTGAATTATAACCTTCTGAACAGCGGATAAGAATAACAAATGAAATACTACCCTGAGCCACTCCCTGTTCTATTATCTGGTCTAGTTTAGGTTTAATATCGCTGTCTAATTTACTGATAATAGTTTGTTGATTTTCTAGAGTAGCATCCCCTGTCCCACTACCAAGTTCATTTTGAATAGCTTCAAAGCGAGAGTCGATAGAGGATTCGTATTCCTTTAAAGAGTTTATTGTTATAATAGGATTCTCTGCACTTCCAGCTGTATCATAATTTTTTGGCATGATTAACTCCTAAATAATTAAGGCGACCCTACCTTATTTAGATAGAATCGCCCTTTTTAATTACTCTGCATTAAATAAGTTTTGAATATCTTCAGCAGTAGCTTCTTGAATTGTTTCAGCTTTTACATAAGCATCTAATTCTGTTTTATCAGCTTTAGCTGCTAACCCTTCTGTAACAGTTGTACTGTCTGCTTTTTGAGCTAATTTTTCAGTAACAGAAGCAGTCGTTTCATAACTTGATAGATCAACGGTTTCAGATAATTTATCCCAACCGCTTTCATCGTCACCCTGACCTTCACCAACATAAACATAGTTAGCGCCGGTATCAGTAGCGTTATAAACGTCACCTTCTGTAGGTGTTTCAACTGCTTTAATAGCTTCTAAGTTTTCTTTACTTCCTTTTGGACGGTAAACAGATCCAACCAGACCCTTTACTTTATCATCAAAGCCTTCTTGAGCGACATAAGTCGTTCCAGCACTTTCTTTATCTAAGAATTTACCAACCAGCCCCGGATCATCAGGTAAGTTTTCAGTTTTGGTATAGTCTTGT
>CANQNI010000160.1 GCA_947625175.1 uncultured Eubacteriaceae bacterium
TGTTAGCCGCCTGAACAGTTCCTGAAAGTCCGCTGGAAAGGCCAAGATAGAAAACATCATCGCCATTTTTTAAGTGTTTTTCAAATTCCTTATGATAAGCAGCTGATGAAATCTGCGAGGTCTTTGGAACTAAACCTTCTTTTGTCCCTATTTCAACGATTTCTTCAGGTGTTATTGTTACTTTATCTAAATAGGTGTCATCCCCAACGTTAATTGGAATAGGAATTACATCGTAATCATATTTTTCTTCTATTTCTTTACTGGGATCCGCCATTGAATCCGTGATAAATTTAATAGCCATAATAATACTCTCCCTATTTTGGGTTTATATTCAATATATCCAATTAAGAGTTAAATAATAAAAAAGGAGTTTGACAAACGCTTTTTTCTTTTATAAAATTGTTAAATTTTAGTTATGTTATAATACTATTAGAAACCGAGTAGATAATTTGGAGGATACGTTGTACGAAGTTAACGACAAAATAGTTTATCCAATGCATGGTGCTGGTGTAGTAACGGACATCCAAGATCTTGACCTGTTTGAAAACGGAGAGGAGACCTATTATAAACTGCATATTGTTTCAGAAAATATGGAAATATTAATACCAGTTAATAAAGCAGATGAAGTGAGAATCCGACCGATTGTCTCACCAGAGGTTATCGATGAAATGCTTAAGTCTCTCCACGGTAAAATTGGTAAAATGAATAAAAACTGGAGCAAACGCTACCAGAACAATATGGAAATTTTAAAATCTGGAGATATTTTTGAAGTAGCTGATGTTGTAAAGAACCTGACTTTACTGAACCGGCAAAAGGGTTTATCTACCGGTGAAAAGAAAATGATGACTTCGGCCCGGGGCTTTTTAGTATCCGAAATGGTTCTTGTTTTAGACATAACAAAAGAAGAAGCTACCGATATGATTAATAATGCTATTGGGGCTGAAGACGAAAAAAAGAAAAAATCGAAGAAAAAGAAGAAAGCTGATAAAAAAGAAGAAGGTAATTTAGAAAATTAATTATAACCTAGAAGATCTCTTTATTGCCAAAGAGATCTTTTACTTATTTTTAGACTCATATGGTAATTTTTTGATAAAAGGGAAGGAGGTTAATTATGGAAAAGATAATGCGGTATATTGTTACTTTACTGGGCATTCTCTTTGGTTTCCCGCTTGCACTCTTAGTAGTTAACAATCCGGAAATCATGAGTTATCTACCCGTTACAAACCATACCATTATATTTGTCGCTATAATGGCCACCAGCGGACTTATACTTTATTTTATTTATCCTTTATTATTATTCACTTTACGTAAAGTAACAGCAGATATCGGTAACAGAATAAAAAGAAGAAATAGCCCTGTTCTAGCTGCCCAGCTTCTTGGACTTATTATCGGACTAATTCTTGCATTTTTACTCAGTTCTGCATTCAACAGTTTTCCAATTCCCGGATTCCAGTGGATTATCTCTATTATTATTTATTTTGTTTTTGGTTATATTGGTTGGACTTTACCCTCCTATCATGGTCTTGATGTAACTAATTTTGCCAATCGTTTCAAACGTCAGCCGACACCGATTGTTCCGGAAAAAACAACTGAGAAGATTAAAAAAACCCAGGGTAAGGTTTTAGATACGAGCGTTATTATCGATGGTCGTATTATTGATATATTTAAAACTAAATTTTTAGAAGGTCCACTTATAATACCAATTTATGTTCTAAGTGAACTCCAGCTTATTTCTGATTCGTCTGATGATTTAAAGCGGGGAAAAGGAAGGAGGGGTCTTGATATCGTCTCAAAACTCCAGAAAGACTATAAGGATGATATTATAATTTTAGAGGAAGACTATAGCGATCTTAAAGATGTGGATTCTAAGCTTATTAAGACTGCTAAGGATAATAACTATAAGATTATTACGAATGATTATAATCTTAATAAAGTAGCCAGTCTTCAGGGTATTGATATTTTAAACATCAATGACCTGGCCAATGCCGTTAAAATTACGCTACTTCCTGGAGAGGAAATAGATGTCTCTTTAATTAAAGCCGGAAAAGAACCGGGTCAGGCTATTGCCTATCTAGAAGATGGAACTATGATAGTAGTAGAAAACAGTAAACATCTTATCGGACAGGATTTACCAGTTGTAGTAACATCAGCCCTTCAAACCTCAGCTGGTCGGATGATCTTTGCTAAACCCAGAGGTGTGTAATGGAGCTCCCTAAGGCTTTTCTTGAACGAATGAAAGAATTCTTACCGGAGAATGAATATGAACCATTTGTTCGAAGTTATGATAATGAACCGAAAAAAGGCATTAGAATTAACCGACTCAAAACGCACAGAGACAAGTTAAAGCTTCCGGAGGCGTTTAAAGCTGAGGAAATCCCCTGGTGTGAGGATGGTCTTTATATTAAAAGTGAGAGCCGCCCAGGTAAACAACCGGCTTATTATACGGGGCTTTATTATCCACAAGAGCCCTCTGCTATGATTCCAGGAGAGGTAATTGAGATTAACGAAGGGGATCTGGTTTTAGATCTTTGTGCTGCCCCAGGTGGAAAGTCTACCCAGATTGCTGCCAAACTTAATGGAACCGGAGCCCTGGTTTCAAATGAAATAGTAAAAAGCAGAGTTGGAATTCTTGCTTCCAATATAGAACGGTTAGGCGTTAAAAATGCGATTATTCTAAACGAGAATCCCAAGAATTTAACCAAAAATTTTAAACAGAGTTTTGATAAAATTCTAGTTGATGCCCCCTGTAGCGGGGAAGGGATGTTTAGGAAAGATAATGCTGTAATTAGTGAGTGGGATGAGAGTAGACCAGATCGTTGTGCTCTAAGACAGACTAAGATTTTAGAGACTGTTGATCAACTATTAAAACCAGGCGGTGAGCTAGTCTATTCAACCTGTACATTTGCTCCAGAAGAAAATGAACTGGTTATAGCCGATTTTCTAGATCATTATGATTATGAGCTCCTCCCGGTAGAGCTTGAAGGAGTTCCAAAAATTGATCTAAACCTTAATGTAGATAAAGAAATTACTGATAAAACTCTTAGGGTCTTTCCCCATCGTAGTGAAGGTGAGGGTCATTTTGTTGCCCGCTTAAGAAAGAAAGGTAAGCCGGAATATCTTAAGAAGAATAAAGGAAAAAATAAAAATTTAAAAAAAGCCTCTAAGAATGAATTAAAGGACTTTAAAGTTTTTGCTCAAAAGTATTTGCCGGATTTTAGTTTGGATAATATCTATATTTATAAAAATAAACTTATTAAAATTCCTGAGGCTCTAACGCCTGAAGATCTTACTGGTCTTAGTGTTGTTTCTGCTGGTCTTGAACTCGGCGAACTCAAGAAGAACCGGTTTGAGCCGTCGCAGGCCCTGGCTATGAGTTTAAAGAAAAATGATTTTGAGAACCGTTATGAACTCGGTGAAGATGAACTATGGTGTTATTTAAAAGGAATCGAAGTAAAACCAAAAGAAGCATTAAAACCCGGATGGGTTTTAATGTGTTATGAAGGAAATCCGGTTGGGTTTGGTAAGTATAGTAATACAATAAAGAATAAGTATCCAAAAGGACTTAGAATAAAGAAAAATATTTAAAAGGCAGCTTCAGCTGCCTTTTTTAATCCTCACGTTCATCGCCCCAGAAGAAGATGGCTACGGTACCAGGACCGGTATGGGAACCGATAACCGTTCCAATACTATTAATCAAAACTTTACCATCCATGTTTGGAAGTTCTTTTTCTATCATACTAGCCATTTGTTTAGCATCTTCTTCACAGGCTGACATGGAAATATAGACTTTACCCTCATAGTCTTTACCGTCTCTAATATGATCGTCTATCTGTTTGATAACCTTTTTCATAGCCGCTTTCTTAC
>CANQNI010000161.1 GCA_947625175.1 uncultured Eubacteriaceae bacterium
GCTTCAATCCGGTTAATCTTAGGTATTTCAAGAAAGTTTGCCAGGGCGTCTTCTTTCTCACTCACTTCTTTGGCCCGGCGCATTTTCATCGATTCATATTGTTCCAGTTCTATCTTGGCATTATCACGTGCGAGCTCTAGAAGCCTTACCTTGTCACCCCGTTTTGGAAAAAGAACCCGAATTCGTTTTTCCTTTTCATTGGATAACAGTTCCGTTATTTCATTGGTTGCCTTTTCTCCAAGCTCAGTATCAAAGAGGATTTCTTCCGGAATAAAGGCACCGCTCGTATAGTATTGTTTGGTTATTTCCGAGATAATATCTTCTTCTTTTTCTTCAAATACCCCAGTAACAATTGAATGATCCCGTCCGATTAACTCACCGCCCCGGATATTAAATATCTGCAGGCAGGCTAAATCCCGGTCTTCATGCCCATGTTGCTTAATAATACGCTGCTTTTCACTGATATGTTTAATTGCCCCTATCTGGTCTCTGAGATTAGCAGCCACTTCAAAATCAAGATTTTTAGCAGCCTCAGCCATCCGCTGTTCTACTTTTGAAAGTATTTCATCCGTATTTCCTTCTAGTATCTGTATTATCGTATCAACTCTATCCCTATAGAGTTCTTTATCTACTTCCCCAGTACAGGGAGCCAGACACTGTCCCAGATGATAGTTAAGACAAGGCCGACATATCCTTTTACCAAACTCCGTCTCTTTTCTGCACATCTTTAAAGGAAAGAGCCGGTTAATGGCATCGATGGTTTTTTTTACCGCATAAACAGAGGTATAGGGTCCAAAATAAAGATTCTCATCTTTATGTTTTTCCCTGGTCATAATAACTCTGGGATATTCCTCTTCCAGAGTTACCGAAATATAAGGATAGGTCTTCCCGTCTCTTAAACTGATATTGTATTTGGGATGGTTCTTTTTTATCAGACTGCATTCCAGTATTAGGGCTTCCAGTTCATTTTCGACAATAATAGTTTCAATGTTATCAATATGTGAGACAAGCGCACTCGTTTTGACTGACAAATTTTTTGAATCCTGAAAATAGGACCGGACCCGGTTTCTGAGATTAATGGCTTTGCCAACGTAGATTATTTCACCACTTTTGTTGCGCATTATGTATATTCCTGGTCTAGTAGGAATATCCTTTAACCGGGATCTATCAAACGAGTTATTATTTTTAGACATAATTCTATCCTATTCTATTTTAAAACTGTTTAATTAGGATATATATAATAAAGTATCAATCTCACTATAAGAGATTAACTTAAATTCAATTATAACATTAAAAGGAAGATCGTTTGTGAGTCATTATAAAGCAGTACTTTTTGATTTGGATGGAACCCTTCTAGATACCTCACCTGGAATAATGAATGGTATAGATTATATGTTACCCAGGATGAATCTTAAACCACTCTCATATGAAGAAAAAATCAAATTTATCGGACCTCCTTTGTCAGAATCTTATCCGAAATACCTTGGTTTAACAGGTGATAGAATGCTCCAGGCTATCGATACCTATCGGGATTACTGCAGTAAAAAAGGTTATAACGAAGTAGAATTTTATCCAGGAATGGATGAACTTTTAGCGACATTAAAAGACAAAGGCATCTTAACCGGTGTAGTAACCATGAAAAAACAGGCTATAGCCGATCAAAGTATTGCAGCTGCTGAATATGAAAACAAACTGGACTTTATTCTGGGAAACAATGATGTGGAAACCATTTCCAAAGCCAATCTGATCAGATCCGTGATTGATAAGTACAATCTGAGAAAGGACGAAGTACTTTTAATTGGCGATACAGATGTAGATGCATTTGGAGCTCAAGAAGCCGGTGTTGATTTTTATCCTGCTCTTTTTGGCTTTGGCTATTCCCATTCAGGTTTTAATGAAAATCTCCCTTATAAACAGAAACTTAAAGAACCATTAGAATTATTAAATTACTTAGATTAATTTAAAGAAAGAAGGTAATTATGGAACGTGCAAGCGGTATACTCTGTCATATTACTTCCTTGCCAAATCCTTACGGAATAGGTTCTTTTGGAAAAGAAACCTATTATTTTGCTGACAAGCTGGTTGACTGCCAGTGTCGCTATTGGCAAATCCTCCCGTTTAACCCAACGGATAGCATGAATTCACCCTACCGTAGTGATTCTGCCTTTGCCGGTAACCCGCTTTTGATTGATTTGGAAGATTTAAGAGACAGAGGGCTAATTACGAATCAGGAACTGGATTCCTGCCTGGTTCAGGACGGCTGGGTTGTTGATTTTGCCCGGGTCCGTTTTGATAGAGATAGAGTTTTCAGACAGGCTTATAGCAGAATTACTGATGAACTTAGAGCTAAAATTGATAAGTTTGTTGATGATCATGAATGGCTTCAGGATTACAGCTTATATAAGGCTCTGGAATCTAATTTTAATAGACCATGGTGGGAATGGCCGGATGAATATAAGAACAGAGATCCAAAAGCTCTCCAGGAAATTTCAGAAGTACTGGCTTCCGAAATTTATTATCATCAGTTCCTGCAGTATATTTTCCAGGAACAATGGTTTAAAGCCAAGAAATATATAAACTCAAGAGGAGTTGAAGTAATTGGTGATATGCCGATGTATGTTTCTCTTGAAAGTGTTGATGTCTGGGCTCATAAAGATTTATTCCAGATGGATGGAGATAGACCGGCCAGAGTAGCTGGGGTTCCACCGGATTTCTTCTCAGCCACTGGTCAGTTATGGGGAAATCCACTCTATGATTGGAAAAGAATGAAAAAGGATCATTATAAATGGTGGATTGAACGTATTGAACATTCCTTGCATCTATTTGATGTCTTAAGAATAGACCACTTTAGAGCTTTTGCTACCTATTATTCCATTCCAGCTGATTCTGATACCGCTCAGAATGGACGATGGGAACCAGGACCAGGTTATCCATTCTTCCAGAATTTGGAAAAGCACTTCAAGAATCCAAGAATTATTGCAGAAGATCTTGGTGGGGATACGGATGAAGACGTTCAAAAACTGCTCCGTCAAACAGGTTTCCCAGGGATGCGTGTTGTTGAAATGGCCTTTATCTCACTGGGTGAAGCAGTTCATATGCCGTATAACTATGTTAATAATAGCGTATGTTATCTGGGAACCCATGACAATAATACTCTTCTTGGCTGGCTAAGGGATGATTTATCAAACCCAGAACGACTCTATGCCCTTCAATACTTTGACTTTGATAAACCAAGTGATAACTGGGAGGCAGGTGGCCCGAACAGTGAAGTAACCCATACCTTTATTCGTGGCTTATGGGAAACAGCTGCCGGAATTACCATTATCCAACTCCAGGATGCCTTGGGACTTGGAGCTGACTGTCGAATGAATCTTCCTGGAACAGCAGAAGGAAACTGGAAATTTAAAGTACCGCAATATTATCTGGATCAGTTGAATACTGAATGGATTAAATTCTTTAACATGACATATCACCGCGATATGCGCCCTATAATAGGATAAAAATGAAAATAGCATTTTACGATACAAGACCATATGATATGCTCTGGTTCGATCCTTTAATGAAAGAAGCCGATCTGGAACCACAATATATCCAAAACCGATTAAGTGTAGATACGGTTGGTTATGCTCATGAAGCAGATGCCATCTGTATGTTTGTTAACGACGTTTGTGATAAACCAGTTGTAGATAAACTGGCGGAAATGGATATAAAGCTTATTTTACTCCGTTGTGCCGGTTATAATAATGTAGATTTAAAAGAATGTAAAAAGAAAAAGATTAAAGTCTAC
>CANQNI010000162.1 GCA_947625175.1 uncultured Eubacteriaceae bacterium
AAAATCTTAGAGAAGAGTTCAGATGAAAACTACAGTTGAAAATATTTATAAAAAGATTATCTATAGTCAGGAGGATTCTAACCTTTTTAATTATTTTAGAGATTGTGTTTACGTTTATAAAGAAGCTATTGATGAAATAGTTGAACTGGTTAGAAGTAAAAGAAGTATTGCACCGGTTATAGAAAAGCTCCCTGCTAAAGTCAGAGGTTATTTCATTAAATATATCTTTCTCGAATTATTTACCAGGGCCGAACTGAAAGAATGGATTTTTAATCTTCTTTATGAGTTCATGGACTCTGTGGAAGAGGTTGATCCTGAAGAATGTGTTGTAGTCAAAATCCGCGATTTTTATAGAAAATCGCTTGGAGTTTACTACAATTCTCCTTTTCTAAAAGATTTGCAAGATTTCTTTTTCAAAGTCCTGGATGAATTTTATTCCGGAGATCTGGTTTATAGAAGAGATCTTCAAAATTTTATCCAGGCGATTAATCAGGGAGAGACACTGCAAAAAGCAGTTACAGTTTACAGACAAAGACATCCATACATTAGGTTTAACAGCCTGACTGCCAGGACTTTTATTGAAAAGATCCTGATACCTGAGATTTCAGAAGAAAAGTTTATAGACTATCTATCCCTTATGGGTGAAAAGTATCACACCGAAAATTTTCTTCCTAAAAACGGTAAAACTAATAAGCAGTATCTTTTCCTCTGGATTTTTGGTTTTAATCTTTCTTCTTATCAATCTCAAAGAGAGTCCAAAGCTGAAAATAATAGTTTATTAAAATTATTTTATAAGGCTGAATGGCCTTATATCTGTCTGGGAAAAATATCAGAAGCCACTCGGAAAAAGAAATATGAAGAGCTCAGTTTTAACGAATCAGAAAAAGCTGAACTGGAACAAATATACCATCAGTTTAAAGAACAGACAATGTATTTTAATACCGATTATCTACTGTATCCACAACCCGAAGACAATACATGCATTAACGGGAATTGTACGGTTAGGGAGATCAAAAATTTCTTTAAAGAAGCAGCCTTCTTTTATAAGAGCCAAAGAAAGTCTCCTTCTTTAAAAGAATTCACTGATTATATACAAAGTCAGCCAGACCATAAGATTAAAAAGGCTGTAAATACTATTTTAAACTCTGATTCTGGACTCAGGATTTGGCTGAAACGTTATCTTTGTGATCTGATTGAGGAGATAAAAGAATTTCTGGCTCAAACCCAGCTTGCCAATATTCCCAGAAAAGAAGATCACTGGAAAATCTTTTATCATGACAGAGGTAAAGTAAAACTTAAGAATTATAATTTTAGTGCTATTAAAAGTCAACGCTTAAAGAATGAACTAAAAATGCTGGCAGTAGAGGAGTTAAAACTGATGGAAAAGGGAAAGATCGGTAGACTCAATCTAACTAAAGTCATTAAAACTCTCCTTGAGTTTCAAAAAGTTACAACGGTCGAAAGTTTTAGAGACCTTACCAAACGAAAGCTAAAAGAGCTTTTTGTTTTTATGGATCTTGATCTGGGATTATCCCCGGGAAAAATTACAGAGTTTAAGTCTCACCTATCGTTTTGCTATCAGCTGATGGTCAAAACAGACTATCCTTTAAGACCTCAGGAAGACTATGCAAGCTGTTTTAGATTTCATTGTAAGGGTGGTCCGGTTAACAATACACCGGTTATTCCAGGTGAAGTATTGAGTCAGATTCAAGACCATCTGGATGAGATTCCAGAGTATGCCCGTTTGATTTTTAAACTTCTTATTGAGACCGGTTGGCGTTCGTATGAAGTTTTAAATTTAAAAGTAAGTGATTTTACAGAGATAAAAGAGTTTCCGGACTATATAGAAGTAACTCCAGTTATCGAAAAAACAAGAAAAGCCAGAATAGCCAGAGGTCTGAGTGCTGAAAACCCCTGCTTTATCCGCAGAAGCTTGTTTAAAGAGATAGATTCTTTTATCCAGAAAACTTCCGGGGATCGGAAAAGAGCCGGAACCAGTCTTATCTTTTTTTCTTACCACAAAAATAGAGTTAGCAGAATACCTACGGAACGGATTTCAAAACTCATTAATCAGGTTTGTCAAAAATATGATATCTGTGATGCCGACGGAAAGCTATGGCATTTCTACTGTCAACAGACTCGTAAAACTACTCTGAGTAGACTTATTACTGCAGGAGCCAGCTTAAGTGATGTTCAAAGACAGGCTGGTCATTTAAGTGATGAAACAACAGCCAAATATTATGCTGAAGTTCATAAACTTAAGCTTGGAGAGCTTAACAACGAGTTTTTTAAACAGGCTTTTAAGGTTACTTTTAATGATAAGCAGTTAGATCTGTTCACTCCTGAAGAGAGGCAGATTCTCTATCTTGACTTTGTGAATAAAAACCGGGAAGTTGAGTTTGGGATATGTGTCAAACATCCAACAGAAGGAACCTGTCTTAGCCTGGGTTACAGCTTTTGTGCTACCTGCCCAAAATTATGTACAGGAAAAAAATATCGCGACAAGTGGCTGCGATTAAAAGATGACGCGTCTTATAGACTTAAAGCATTAGAAAAACATTATGAGAAAGAAGGAATAGTCAGAAAAGAGTATTCAGAGTTTAGAGAATATATGGCAGAAAAAGAATTGTATCAAAAATGTTTAACTGTACTGGAGGCTATAGATAATGATTGAAACAGCCAGTCTAAAAAAATATTTTCAGGAACCAGCTCTGGAGATCGAGTATCCTTTTGAAGGATTTGATCCGCAGGAAAAGGAGCGAATTCTTGCCCGGTTTTCCACAAGTAGTTATGACAGCCCTTTTTGGAAGATGGATAAGGTTAATTCTGACAGAAACCCGAAGGATAAATATAATTTTTACTTCGATCAGTTTTCCGTAAAACCAGAACTTGAAGATTTTGTTAAATGCTGGATTCTCGATAATCTGCTCGATAGAAAGTCGATATCTTTTTGCTGTAGTCTTCTCTCCTATCTCAGGATTTTCTTTAACAATATCCGTCCGGATTATCCTGTCCCTTCTGATCTAACCTTCGAAGATATCGATTCTTTCTATCACTTCCTGTTTGGTAAGGATCAGAAGAATAGTGTTTGTTCAGGGATTTATAAGTGGAATGCTCTTAAGGATTTTTTAAAGAGAACTAACCAGACTGACCATTTGAGCCAGATGAATAAATATATAGTTCCAAAAGGATTAAGAAACAGAGAACGGAATTTTAATAAACTTATTCCGGAAACAGTACTTACCCAGCTGGATGCTTTAATGAATTCAGAGAGAATCCCTTTTTCCTATCGAGTTATTTACTGGACTTTAAGACTTATTCCCAACCGGTTAGGTGAAGTGACCAGTATGAGTATTGATTGTCTTAAAAAACTTAATGAGACCACCTACGTTCTCTCCATTCCAACCTTTAAACAATCAGGTCCTTTGGACAAGGGACAGATCCGTCTAGTAATTATTATTTATGAAGGTATGGGTAAGTTTCTGGTTGATCTGATTCAGCGCCAGGTTGATTTTACCAGAAAACACGTTAAAGATCCGCAGTTTCTCTTTTATGACTACCATAGTAAATTTGATTTTAAAAACAAGACTTATATCCTGCAAAAAGATGAAGAATTGAGAATAATTGGAAAGGATCTGTTTTCAGATTTTCTTTACAGAAAGCGCTGGTTTTTTGCCCGACTTTTTGTATTCCTCATATTTCCCTTCACTGAGAATAATCAGCATTTCAATCTCTGGCGCAGT
>CANQNI010000163.1 GCA_947625175.1 uncultured Eubacteriaceae bacterium
TTTTAATTTTTCAATATTGCCCTATACTCCTGGCCAATTACAGGAAGCCTATCATAGTTTTGAATTACCCGAAGTGATTAGGTCAGTAATTACTATTAATGGATTTATGAGAGGAGTAGGTGGTATTGATACCTGGGGTTCAAATGTTGAAGAATCTTATCGGTTAAAAGAAAAAGAATACAAATTTTCATTCTATATGAAATAAGGGAAGAGCACGCTCTTCCCTTTAATTATTATATTATTCCGAATGATGATAATAGAAGAATAAAAAGTAAAACAGGAGCTATGTATTTAATCATAACAATATATAATCTTTTTCTCCCCATTTTAATTCCTGGTTGTTCTACTTCTTCTATTACTGAATTAGGAGATACCTTCCATCCTATTAATAAACATGTCCCTATCGAAACTAACGGCATTAAAACAGAATTACTAATGTAGTCAAAGAGATCAAGAATTTGACCAACTGTTCCATTCGGTAGAGTTAATTCAAAATAGAGAGAATTATAACCAAGACATACAATTGTTCCAAACACTAATGCCATTACTGCTACTATCATAGTAGCTTTTAGACGATCATGATTAAATCTATCCATTAGACAGGAAACAACAGCTTCCATTATTGAAATGGAACTAGTTAGAGCAGCAAATAAAACCATAGCAAAGAAAATTAAACCTATTACTCCCCCTATTGGTCCCATTGCAGCAAATATTTTAGGCATAGTAACAAATAATAATCCTGGACCTGATGAACTTAGGCCTTCTGTTCCAGAAAAAGTATAGACAGCTGGAATAATCATAACACCAGCTAAAAATGCTACTAAAGTATCGAATATTTCTATTTGATTAACTGATTTACTTAAATTAGAATCCTTTTTCATATAGGAGCCATACGTTATCATTATTCCCATAGCTACACTTAAACTAAAGAATAATTGTCCCATAGCGTCAACTAGAATCCGAAAAAACTTTGATAAAGTAAGGCCGTCAAAATTTGGAATTAAATAAATCATTAAACCTTCAATTCCAGTTCGAGTGATTCCATCACTATCAGTAAAATGAAGAGAAAGAGAGAATCCAGCAATTATTATTATAAGTACAAATAAAATTGGCATTAATATTTTAGATAAAGATTCTATTCCTTTATTTACTCCTCTGATAATAATGTAAGTAGTTAAAGCTAGAAACAATAACATGGTGATCAATGGGTTTATATTTGCTGAAATAAACTGAGTAAAATAAACATCAGAAGCTGCTAAACCGCCATTACCAAAGAGGAAAACAATAAAATATTGAATAACCCAACCACCAATAACACAATAGTAAGGTAAGATTACAGCTGGAACTAATGATGCTAAAAATCCTAGAAATTTCCAATTTTTACTTAGTTTTCCATATACAGTTAAAGGACTGCTCTTTGTTTTTCTCCCAATACCAACTTCTGTAATAAGTAAAGTAAAACCAAATGTTAAAGCAAAAATTAAATAAACTAGAAGGAAAAGTCCTCCACCATCTTTTGCGGCGAGATAAGGGAATCTCCAAATATTTCCAAGACCGACTGCACTTCCTGCTGCTGCAATAACAAAACCGAAAGTACTTGAAAAAGTACTTTTATTTTTCTTTTCTGATTCCATAAAATTCCTATTTCGTAATAATACAATTTTGAAAACGAGTTAATTTAAAAGTTTACAATAAATTTAATTTAAAAAAAAGATCTAAATCAAAAGATTTAGACCTATTATATTAATTGATAACTACTTGTAAAGGAACGTTAACACAATCTTATCCTAGAGTGCCTAATGAGAAAACTAGATTAGATATCTTTTTTAAAGTAATAACATCTCCAGTAAACGGCTGATAAATCGTATTAGGTTCAACTGTACTATTCTTAATCGAAGGTTTGGTTGTTCTACAGGTATTTCATTTCTTTTTTCTTAAAATTCAAATATACCTATAATGTTTCCTATTTTAATAATATAATTCTTATACTCTAAATTCAGAATTAATTCTAAAAAATCAATATTTAAAATTTGGAAATAAAAAAACTACTTATCCGCAGATAAGTAGTGGAATTATCAAATTTGGTGATCTCGATTGGGCTTGAACCAACGACCTCTACGATGTCAACGTAGCGCTCTTCCGGCTGAGCTACGAGATCGCTCGAAGTCATATTATACAAAAATTAAATTACTAAGTCAAGCTAAAAATTATTATTATCAGCCCCTTCTTGCGTTTTTGAAAGATATAGATTAATATCTTCCATTTTAGGTTCAGATCCAAGAGCCCCTTTATGTTCAACAGATAGTCCTGCTGCTACAGAAGCTTTATAAATTGCTTCTTCAATAGGCATATCTCTTGATAACAAGGCAGCTAAAGCTCCAGTAAATATATCACCTGCTCCAGTACTGTCTACTAATTTAGCTTTTATTGGTTCTAAGGTAACTACGTTTTCTCCTTCAACATAACTCAAACCGTCTTTACCTCTTGTTACAATTAATTTAGTATCCGGGTATTTTTTTTGCCAATCTAATATTCTTTTTTCAATTGTTCCTGGAGCAATATTAAAATCTTCTGCCATATCAGTAAATTCTGATTCATTTGGTGTAATAATTGTAATAGCTGATAACCATTCTTCAGGAATCTTTCTATAGGGAGCAGGATTAAATATGGAAATAGAATTACCAAATTTGGCCGCTTTGAGAGTTTCCTTAATTCCATCATCTGGAATTTCAAATTGAGTTACTACAACATCAGCTTCTTTAAAAATAAATTCATTTTCTTCAGCAATTTTTCCATTAGTTAATTTATTAGCACCAGGTACAACTGCAATACAATTTTCTGCATCTTTTGTTAAAATTGAGGCAATACCAGTATTTTCTTTAGTTGAATTGATAACTCTTGAACTATCTAAATTAGGGATTTGATTAATTTTAGCTATGATCTGTTGTCCAAAAGCATCTTCACCAACATTTCCAATAAGAATTGTTGACGCTTCTAGAGCAGCAGCTGCTGCAGCCTGATTTACTCCTTTTCCTCCAGCTTTATAATCTATACTATTTGCCATAACAGTTTGTCCAGGTTTAGGAAATTCATTTACCTCAACTAGAATATCCATATTAAGACTACCAATTACTGCAACTTTATTCATCAATCACTCCAAATTATTGTATTATTAATATTATATACTCAGAAATAATTAAAATAATCCTTATAAAAAATAAAGCTATTAAAATAATCGCTAATTGGAAAATTAAACTTCGAAAACTAAATTTTAAATTTTTAGTCATAAAGAAAAAGATGATTGCCTACCATTAATGAAAAGAAAGTGATCTTAATTTCTATACTGATAGTAACTCAAAAAAACTCTCCACACTGTAGAGAGTAATTATTTTCAGTCGATAAAATTATTTAATTGCTTTATTTTATTGGTTCAATTGTTATATGCAATTTATCACCATGATTATGGTAATGAATCAAATGGTGTTGAGAAAGCGAACTAAGAGCATTCTCTACCACCATCTCTTTAGTTTGTAAGATTTTAGTTAGTTCATTAACTGAAGTATGAAAAGAATAATGATAATTATTTAATTCAGAAAGATAAAACAATAATAAATATACTGTCATATCAGCTACTTCTACTTGACTTTCAATATCCTTCCCGAATTT
>CANQNI010000164.1 GCA_947625175.1 uncultured Eubacteriaceae bacterium
TTCTGTAGCTGCTACTCTGGTTAAACCACGGATACCTTCTTTAGCTGCAGCATAAGCACACTGACCAAAGTTTCCAAATAAACCAGCCCCAGAAGCAAAGTTTATTACACTTCCCTGGGATTCTTTTAAATAGGGATAAGCGTATTTCATATAATAAAAAGTAGCATAGAGTCCTGAATAAAGAGCCAAGTTAAACTGCTCGGTTGTATGATCTTTCAGTTCTACTCCAGAAGCAGAAGCCTGAGCGTTGTTAATTAATACATCAATACCACCGAATTCTTCAATAGTTTTGTCTATTACATTTTTAACCGTAGCATCATTATCACCGCCAGCTGAGACATCAGCCTGAACATATAAAACTTTAATACCATAAAGACGTTCCAGTTCTTCTTTTGCGTCTTCTAATTTTTGAATATTACGTCCGGTAATTACGAGGTTTGAGCCTTCTTTAGCAAAAGCAGTAGCAATTCCATAACCGATTGCACCAGCTTTACCATCACTTAAAACAGCTCTTCCACCACCAGTAATAATTGTAGTTTTTCCTTTTAAATAACCCATTTTTATTCCTGAGATTTTTTCTTTAATTTTAACATTAAAAAATCCCTGTACCTATATATTTTAGCTACAGGGAAAAACTTAATTAATCTGTTGTGAAGAAAGTTTGTATTTCTTCGGGAGATTTATCCATCAATTCATCAACAGCTGCTTCTGTGGCCAGTTTAGTAGCAATTCGAGCTAAAATATCCAGGTGATCATTCCCAACACCGGCAATACCGATAACTATTTTAATTGGACCACTTTCACCCCAATTAGCTGTTTCTGGAATTGTCTGAACTGAGATACCAGATTTTTTAACAGCAGCTTTAGCTTCATCTGTACCATGAGGGATAGCAATACCATTACCAATGTTTGTTTCAAAAGTTTCTTCGCGGGCAATCATACCATCGATGTAATCAGGATTGACATAACCACTATCTACTAGCATCTGTCCAGCATTTCTAATAAGCGTTTCTTTTGGAGCAGGTTTAACATTTGTTTTAATATTCTTAACTAGTAAAATTTCATCATTCTTAGCAGTATCAGCTGGAGCCTTTTTTGTTTCCTGTTGTGCAGGTGCTGCCGGAGCTGGTGCATTTCCCGATAACTGTTGAGCGAGTTCTTTATATTCAGGCGCATTCATAAAGTTTGTAATAGTAACAATTTCAGCCTGAGGTGCACTATGTTCTGCTCTTTCTTTTAAGTCCTGATGAGTAACAACAATTTGTGCATTACTTGGAATACTTGAAACTGAGGCGTGTTCAACGGTAATATCGTCACGACCAACACTAGCCAGTTCATTTGCTAACACAGTAGCACCCATTGCAGATGATCCCATTCCAGCATCACAAGCGAATACGATGTTTTTAATATCAGCAGGATTCGATGAAACAGATACTGGTTGACCTTTAGAAGCGGATTTCATGTCGGCCATCTGAGCCTGAGCAGCTTCGATATCTTCATCTTTACCAAATATCTTAAGAAGTGGGGTAGCAACGACCGCACTAACAATAGCAGCACCAAAGATACCAAGAATTACGCCTATTGCACCACCTCCACGTGGAACTAAAGCCATAATAGCAAGGAATGAACCAGGGGAAGCAGGACCAACCAGACCAGCACCAGTTATACTTTCAATAAATACACCAGTCATCCCACCAAGGATCTGAGCTATGATAAGTACCGGATTCATCAATACGTATGGGAAGAATATTTCATGAATCCCACCGAAGAATTCGATAATAATAGCAGCTGGAGCTGTTTCGCGAGCCTGTCCTTTACCGGCAATACAGTAAGCAATCAGGATACCAAGACCTGGACCAGGGTTAGCTTCGATTAAGAAGAAGATTGATTTACCAACTTCGTCAACCTGTTGTAGTCCAAGTGGGGTAAAGATACCATGGTTAATAGCATTGTTTAAGAATAAAACTTTAGCTGGTTCAACAATGATAGATGCTAATGGTAAAATGTTGTGATCTACAAAGAACTGAACACCAGCAGCCATTGCGTTTGTTAAACCATTTAAGACTGGGCCAAAGAAGTAGAATGAGAGAATCGCCATGATACCACCAAGGATACCAACAGAGAAGTTATCTACTAACATTTCAAAACCGGCTTTTACATGACCTTTGATAGCTCCATCAAAGACTTTCATTACATAACCGGTTAACGGTCCAACGATCATAGCTCCCAGGAATTGTGGATTTTCATTAGAAACTATAACACCCATTACAGCGATTGAAGCCGCAACACCACCACGAACATCATCTACGAGCTTACCACCGGTATAACCAATTAAGAGTGGTAATAGATAATGACTCATTGGTTCATTCAGCATTGCAAGTTGTTCATTCGGTAACCAACCTGTTTCAATAAACAGTGCAGCAATAAGTCCCCAGGCAATGAATGCTCCAATGTTCGGCATAATCATTGCACTAAGAAAACGACCAAGAGATTGAACTTTTTCCTTCATTGAATAAAACCTCTATAAATATATTTAAACAGTTTATAAACTGCTTAGAGACAGATTAATTAAGTTTATTGTATTCTTCCAGGACTGTATTAAACATTTCACTTCCCGGTTCAAGTCCGGTAAATTTAGTAATGGCTTCTTCTACACCATTATTTTTGATAAACTCTTGTAGTTCTACAGCCTGCTCATCTTCTGGATTTTTAAATTTTAAAGCATTAGCAACAGCTTTGAGTAAGTAAGTATTATCTAGACCATATTCAGCACATTGATAAGCAGGACCCATGATTCTATCATTAGGAGAAATTTTTCTGATTGGCTCTCTTGAGATACGAACTATTTCATCCGTAACACCAGGAGTGGTCCATCTATCAATCATCATAGTTTGCATGTATTCTTCTAAAGAATCCATTGGGAAGCCATATTTCTTATTTAAAGCTGAAGCCGATTCCATCATAGCTTCTTTAGTCATAGCTAGAGTTTCCGGGTTATTTAAAACTTCCTGTAAAGTAGTAAACCCGTATTGTTGTCCAAAATAACCTCCAACGGCATGACCACAGTTAATAATATAAATTTTTCTTTGTAAGAATTTTTCCAGATCGTCAACATATTCGGCACCCTGGATAATTTCTTCATCCGGATTAGGCAGCTTATTCTTTTCAATGGCCAGTTCAAAGGCATCTCCTATTTCAATACCTTTTTCCCCGTTATGTTCTCCAGCAAAAACCATTCGGTCAACAGCGGTATTAGGGAAGGCAGCGACTTCATCTAATTCCTCTTCTGTTATTTCACCAGTTTTAATTAATTCTTCTTTTAGAATATCAGTTCCCATCATGGCGTTTTCGCAAGCCATAACAACAGCCTTTTCGCTACTTTTCCCAACTCTTTGCTTGAGAGCTTTTGCTAAAAGAGGGGCTATTTTTGCCAGGTTAGTTGCCATTACTGAGGTTGTGATAACTTCAGCATCCTGAATTTCATCAATAACCTTTTCTGGTTCTTTAATCGTAGAGTAAGCTCTAACATGATCAATATCCTTCTTTTCATAATCATGATTAATTTTAAATAAAGGATATTGACCTTTTTCGTTGATTTCATTTACAACATCATCAACTAC
>CANQNI010000165.1 GCA_947625175.1 uncultured Eubacteriaceae bacterium
AGATAAAGTTGATATTTCTGGTAAATCAAAAGGAAAGGGATTCCAAGGTGTTATTAAACGTCATGGTCAGCATCGTGGACCAATGTCTCATGGTTCTAAATATCATCGTCGTGTTGGTTCAATGGGTGCTAGTGCATATCCAGCTCGTGTTCCTAAAGGAAAGAAACTTCCTGGACAAATGGGAAATAAGAACAGAACAGTTCAAAATCTGGAAGTAGTTCAGGTAGAACCTGATGATAATATCCTTTTAGTAAAAGGATCTGTTCCGGGTCCAAGAGGTTCTTATCTTTCTATTAAGAGTAGTGTTAAATCACCTCAAGCCTAAAGGAGAAACTGATGTCAAAAATTAATATAGTAGATAAAACAGGTAACATTGTTGGTGAGGCTGAATTAGAAGAATACATTTTTGATATTGAGCCTAATGAACCTGTTGTTCACGAAGCAGTTGTTCAATACTTAGCTAATCAGCGTCAGGGAAATAAAAGTGCAAAAACCCGTTCAGAAGTAAGAGGCGGTGGTAAAAAGCCTTGGCGACAAAAAGGAACTGGTAGAGCTAGAGCCGGAAGTAGAACTTCTCCATTATGGCGCGGTGGTGGAGTAATTTTTGCTCCAAAACCAAGAGATTTTTCTAAGAAAATGAATAAGAAAAAGAAAAATCTAGCTATTCGTTCAGTTCTATCTGATAAAAACCAGAATGAAGAACTCACTATTATTAATGAACTAGATTTTAATGCACCTAAAACTAAAGATATGATCAAAGTTTTAGATGCTTTAGATAAGTCAAAAGCTTTAATAGTAACTGATACTAAAAAAGATAATGTTGTTCTTTCTTCAAATAATATTCCTAAAGTTAAAGCTACTACAGTAGGTGAAATTAATGTCTATGATCTTTTACTGTATGATGATCTTGTTTTAACCAAGGATGCACTTGATCTAATTCAGGAGGTTTATGCAAAATGAAAGATCCGAGAGATATAATCATTCGACCTATTATCAGTGAAGAATCCATGATGGAAACTGATAATAATAAATATACCTTCGAAGTGGATAAACGAGCCAATAAAATTGAAATCGCCAAAGCGATTGAGGAAATTTTTGACGTTAATGTTCAAAAAGTTAACACCATGAATATGAAAGGTAAAGTTAAAAGACGTGGTATGGACGTTGGCCGTAGAAAAAACTGGAAGAAAGCAATTGTTACTTTAACTGATGATAGTAAAGCTATTGAAATGTTTTCAAATTAATAGGTAGAGAGTAAAATGGCGATTAAAAAATATAAACCTACTTCTCCTGGCCGTCGTAATATGACAATCAACACCAATGACGAAGTTACTAAAACCAAACCTGAAAGATCACTACTTAAACCAATTAAGAAAAATGGTGGTCGTAATCAAAGAGGGGTCATAACTGTTCGTCATAAGGGCGGTGGAGAAAAAAGAAAATATAGAATTATAGATTTTAAAAGAGATAAAGATGGTGTTCCAGGTAAAGTAATTGGTATTGAATATGACCCAAACCGTTCAGCTAATATTGCTTTAATTCAATATGCTGATGGCGAAAAACGTTATATTCTAGCTCCATTAGGTTTAAAAGATGGCGATACAATTCTTTCTGGACCAACTGCAGACATTAGAACTGGTAATGCCTTACCATTAAGAGATATTCCAATTGGTACTCAAATACATAATATTGAAATGAAAAAGGGTAAAGGTGGTCAGTTAGCACGTTCAGCAGGTAATTCTGCCCAGTTGATGGCTAAAGAAGATAATTATGCTACGCTTCGTCTACCTTCTGGCGAAATGAGACGAATTCATCTTGACTGTAAAGCTACTATTGGAGTAGTTGGTAACATTGAGCATCAAAATGTTCGTATCGGAAAAGCAGGAAGAAAACGTCATATGGGAATAAGACCGACAGTTCGTGGTTCTGTTATGAATCCAAACGATCACCCACATGGTGGTGGTGAAGGTAAAGCACCAATCGGTCGTTCTGGTCCTGTTACTCCATGGGGTAAACCAACCCTTGGTTATAAAACAAGAAAGAAAAAGAATCCTTCTAATAAATATATTGTAAGACGTAGAAATACCAAGTAGGAGTTATTAATGAGTAGATCAGTTAAAAAAGGTCCTTTTATTGAAAAAAGCTTATTAAAAAAAGTAGAAGAAATGAATAAAAGTGGGAAAAAGTCAGTTATCAAAACTTGGTCAAGAGCGTCGACAATATTCCCACAAATGGTAGGACATACTATTGCGGTTCATGATGGAAGAAAACATGTACCTGTTTATTGTACAGAAGATATGGTTGGTCATAAGTTAGGTGAATTTGCTCCAACCCGTACATTTAGAGGTCATTCTGGAGACCGTAAAACTCAACTGAAGTAGGAGAGAGACTATGCCAGAGAATGAAGTAAAAGAAGCTAGAGCTATAGCTAGAAATCAAAGAGTTTCTTCACGTAAAGCGAAGCTCGTAGTTGATTTAATTCGTGGAAAAACATTGGGAGAAGCTCTCTCAATTTTAGCGTTAACACCAAATAAAGCAGCTCGTATTACTGATAAGCTGGTTCGTTCAGCCATGGCTAATGCTGAAAATAACCATGGAATGGATCCGGAAAAACTTTATATTGATCAAATTTATGCTGATCAGGGTCCTACAATGAAGCGTTATCAGGCAGGACCACAGGGAAGAGCTTTTCCAATTAGAAAAAGAACTTCTCATATTACCGTTATTCTAAAAGAACTGGAAGAAGAGTAGGAGGAAGCTTTTGGGTCAAAAAGTTAATGCACACGGATTAAGAGTTGGTGTTATCAAAGACTGGAATGCTAAATGGTATGCCAATGACAAAGACTTTGCTGATAATTTAATCGAAGATAATGAAATTAGAGATTTCATTAAAAAAGGACAATACCAGGCTGGTATTTCTAAGATTGTTACTGAACGTTTTGCTAATAAAGTCAAAGTACATATCTTTACTGCCAAACCTGGAATGATTATTGGTAAAGGTGGAGTAGGTATTGAAGACCTGCGCAATCGTTTAGAAAAATTAACAGGTAAGACGGTTTATATTAATATCGTAGAAGTAAAAAATGTTGATCTGGATGCTCAGTTAATCGCTGAAAATATTGCTGCTCAACTTGAACGTAGAACACCTTTTAGAAGAGCTATGAAGCAGGCAATGCAAAGAGCATTAAAAGCTGGTGCAAAAGGGATTAAAACATCAGTATCAGGTCGATTAAATGGAGCCGAAATTGCTCGTAGTGAACATTACTCTGAAGGAAATGTTCCTATGCAGACTTTACGTGCTGATATAGATTATGGATTTGCTGAAGCAGATACTACTTATGGAAAATTAGGTGTTAAAGTCTGGATTAATAATGGTGAAATCTTATCTGGTCGTGAAGATATCCTGGTAATTGCTAATGAACGTAAACAGGAAAATAAAGCCAGAAATGATCGTCAACGTGGTAAACGTAATCGCAATAATAGAGGCAGAAGAAGAAATCAGGGCGGAAACAATCGTAGAAACGCTCGCGGAAACGCTCAAAAGTAGGAGGTAGAAAGATATGTTAATGCCAAAGACGTCAAACATAGAAAAGTTCATAGAGGACGAATGAAAGGCAGAG
>CANQNI010000166.1 GCA_947625175.1 uncultured Eubacteriaceae bacterium
TTATCGTCCTCAACAGGCTGTTGGTCATTTTGTTGCTTGGGCTAAAGATCTTAATGATGTTAGAATGAAACCTTATTTCTATCAAAAAGTGGATAAGTCTGTTTTATTTGACCAGGGATATATTGCTGAAAAATCAGGACAAACTCGAGGAAGTACGGTAGATTTAACTATCTTTAGTATAAGTACTGGTAAAGAAATTGATATAGGTGGTACATTTGATTTGTTTGATGAAAGATCTCACCCAGATTATACAGGTGATCTTACTGGAGAACAAATCTATAATCGTAATTTCTTAAGAAATGCTATGATTAATCATGGATTTAGATCATTATCAACTGAGTGGTGGCATTTTAATTTAAATAATGAACCATATCAGGACACTTACTTTACTTTCCTTGTAAGTAAATCTTCTGTTAGATAGTTAAATATATTTAGACTAGAAAGATGATTTTCATTTTTCTGGTCTTTTTTTATTTTGTCTGGATATAATTATTAAAAACAAGATAAAACACGGATTGTATTAAATGAATTTATTAAACTATATAGATATACTTCACTCAGAACTAGAAACTTTAAATAAAAAACAGTTAATAGAACTTCTAACCCAGACCTCAAAAGATTTACCTGAAAGTAAAAGAGATAACCTTTTGAATAAAATTGAAAATTTAAAAGAACCTCAAATTCAAGAAGCTCAGCTTTGGCCTCAGGAGATGCGGGATAGATATAATGAAATAAAAGAAATTCTAAATAAAATTAATAGTGGTGAAATCGATATTCAAAGAAAAGATATCGAAGATGGATTTGAATATTATTCGTATAACGATTGGGAAGACGATTTTCCAACTTATTTAGATGATAAAAAGTTTATAGAAGCTTTTGAACAATTAAAAGATTTTTTAAAAGAATGTATAAATAAAGCTTATTATTATCGTGGATATAAACTAGGTTTAAAAATTCTTTCGCTTAAAGTTGATTATGTAACCTCTTGTGGTGATGTTGATACAGAATCCTTAACTGAATTACTAAAACAAGATGATGAATTAAATTTCGATTTTGATTCAATTCTTTTAAACACTTTAATCGGAGCTTTTCTAAAAAATAAAAATAATATTGATAGAAGTAAATCAATATATAAAGTTTACTTAAATGCTAATACGGTTTCGGTTTCGCTTGAGGATCTTTTTCAAAATCTTAATATAGGAACAGAAGAATTTAAAACTTTTTTAAAAGCATTTATAGTGTTTATTAAAAAGCAGTCAGGAACTATAGCTGATGAATTAATAAATGAAGCTCTGTCTCTAAGTGAAAACTATGATGAATATTTAGAATTAGCTTTAAATACTCTAAATTCCTCTCCAATAATATTTGCTGATTTTATCAACAACAAAGTTCATAATTTTGAAGAAAAATATAATTTAATTCTAAAAGCTTTAGATCTTATTGAAGAGCCAAATTTGTTTGGAAGTGATTTAGCCCGCTTTAATCTTAGCCTAATATTTGACCAAGAAATTTCTTCGAAACCTTCTGAAGTCGTAGATAAATTACTTTTTGATATGTTTCGATTTAATCCAAATATCGTAAACTTTCTAATAGCTTATTGTGATACTTCAAATTCAGAAAAAATGAAAGAAAGATTAGAAAAATTTATTAATGATTCAAAATCAGAGGATATAAAAAAATATTTAATTTTTTATCAATTCTTTCTGGGAAAATTTAATATAGTTTTAAATGATATCAATCTTTCAGATATTGAATATGATAAATTTCAGCTATACTTATGTTTATCATGTTTATTTTTGTTCTATTTGTCCCAGGATCCAGAACATAAAGAGAATTCTTTAATTATTTTAAATTTGTTATGTGATCGTTCCTGTTTATTTTCATTAATTAATCAATGTGGATTCCGTATGAATTATTCAGAAACATTGATTAGTGATATGGTCAATGGGCTAGATAGATGGCGACAAAAGCAAAAACTAATTACTCCTGATTTTGCCGATAAAATTTTAGTTAAGATTAAACCAGTTATCATGAAAGAAATTCAATCTATATTAGATAATCATGAACGTTCGCAGTATGAAGAGGCAGCAATTTTATTAAAAGCTTATGCTGAAGTTTTATATCAACAAGGTTTAACTAATTCTGTTGATGAAACAATTGACAAGTATCGTGAACCTTATAAAAGATATTCAAGCTTTTTACGTGAATTAAAGAAACTAGGATATAGGAGTTAGTATGAATATTTACATTCAACCTAAAACTGCTAAGAAAGCCGATGTTCTAAAACAAATTGAAGAACCACTTAATCCAACAGTTGATAAATTATTTTGTTGGAATGTGGCTTTAATAAATAAATACTCTCATCTATATAATGAAGTCAATATGCTAATAATAAAAAATGCAGCAACTGAATATTGCATCTTTGTTCCTTTTGTTAAAACTTTAGATCATAATTTATTTAAATTAATTGAAAATTATATTCATAGTGGTTTAAATCAACTGGATTGTCGTAAAGAAATTTTAGATAACTATTTTAAAAAAGCTGGTGAATTTCAATTTGGTATTTTAAATAATGCGAGTACAAAAAGTACCTTACGTAATAATGCAATCGTTGCTTATGATAAATATCTTATTCCTTTTGAAGAGATTTCTTCAAATCAAAAGAAAGCTAGTCTGGAAGTAACTGAAAAATATAATTCAAAAACTCATTATTTAAATCATAATAAAAGTTATAGTGAAATTATGAAAGAAGCACTGACTGATCTCAATAATAATGAGCGAAAAGGACAAAAAGCTTTCGAATTACTGATCACTCTAGATGTTGAATTATACAAAGCAACCAGACGAATAATTGTTCCTGCTGAGATCAATTTTTACGAATTACATAAAGTATTGATAAGCTTATTTAAATGGTGGGATTATCACTTAGCAAGTTTTGAATTTTTCAATACTGAAGTTGAATATACTTATTGGCAAAGAAATGAAAAGGAATTATTATTACTTCCTGATGATGAACAACCAGATCTTCCACTAATGGATGACTATAAACTAGATGAATTACTTGAAAAATATAAATCTATCTTTTGGGTTTACGATTATGGAGATCATTGGCAACATCGAATCGAAATTTTAAATAAATATGAAAATTATACTGGAGAATTACCCTATTTGTTAGAAGCTGAATATAATGCACCTCCAGAAGATGTTGGTGGAACTGGTGGATTTGAAGAATTTCTAAATGCCATTAGTGATCCAAATCATGAAGATTATAATTCTTATAAACTTTGGAGACCTAATTGGAAGAAAGATTTAACTAAAAAAGAAAAAACACCACACAAAATTATTTATTTAAAAAGGGATAATAGACGATTATTTTAAAAAATATAATACCTTCCGTTGATAAACTTATAGAAAGGTCTTTTCATAGTCAGAAGTTTCTTTAATTGTATTATTAAATCAATTAAATAAACTATCTTATGTTTTTAGATTTTTTTCTAAACTGCTAGTCCATTATAGAAAAGATTCTAAAATCGAATTATTTTATTCTCCCATTCAAAGAAGACCCCCGCTTCAAACGAATGTTTTCGTTAAGCGGCGG
>CANQNI010000167.1 GCA_947625175.1 uncultured Eubacteriaceae bacterium
GGTTTATTCAAATTCATCCCGCCGCTTAACGAAAACATTCGTTTGAAGCGGGGGTCTTCTTTGAATGGGAGGATAAAGAATTCCATTCGCTCTTAATTATTACGTATGTTTAAAATGTCTCATTCCGGTAAAGACCATGGCAATATCATTTTCGTTACAGACATCGATTGAATCCTGGTCTCTTATTGAACCACCAGGCTGAATAATTGCAGTAATACCTGCATCAGCTGCAAGCTTAACACAATCATCAAATGGGAAAAAGGCGTCACTTGCTAAGACTGAACCTTTGGCTTTGTCTCCTGCATGGGTTATACAGTTCTCTGTAGGCCAAACTCTATTAACCTGGCCAGGACCATTAGCAATTAGAACTTTATCTTTTGCTAAAGAAATAGCATTACTCTTAGTATTTTTAACCGCTTTCCAAGCAAAGAGTAAATCTTCCATTTCTTTTTCTGTTGGTTCTCTGTTTGTTACAGTCTTTAATTCATCGATTAATTCAGTATCTCTATCCTGAACCAGAAGCCCACCTCTAACTGATTTTACTTCAATTCCATCAGCGTTTTCTCTAATATCTTTTTGCTTTAGAACTCTAAGATTTGGTTTTTGTTTTAGAATTTCCAAAGCTTCATCGCTATAATCAGGAGCAATAACTACTTCCAGAAAGATATCCTTCATCATATCAGCAGTATCTTTATCAATTGGTTCATTAGAAGCAACAATGCCGCCAAAAATTGAAGTTGGATCCGCTTCATAAGCTTTTTTATAGGCTTCAAAAATGGATTCGTCAGAGCAAATAGCGCAGGCGTTAGCATGTTTTACAGCTACTATAGTCGGTTCATCAAATTCTTTTAGTATTTCTATAGCCCCATTAGTATCATTAATATTATTATAAGAAAGTTCTTTCCCCTGTAGTTGTTCGGCTGTAACTAAAGTTCCAGGTTCATTTGTTAAATCCTGATAGAAAGCAGCTTTCTGATGTGGGTTTTCACCATAACGAACATCATAAAGTTTTTCATAAGTTAAAGTTAATTTTTCAGGAAAAGATGATTCATCTTCAATTTGACTTCTTAAATAATCAGCTATAGCCTGATCATAGTGATTAGTCGTTTCAAATACTTTAAGAGCCAGTTTTAAACGTAATTCTTCTGAAGTATTTCCTTCCTTTTTAATTTCATCTAAAATTTTATCGTAATCATCAGGATCTGAAACTACAGTAACAAACTTAAAGTTTTTAGCTCCTGAACGAAGCATTGCCGGACCACCGATATCAATATTTTCTATACAGGTAGCAAAATCTTTCCCTGAAGCTACTGTATCAACGAAAGGATATAAATTGATACAGATTAAATCAATATCTTCAATACCTAGTTCTTCTTTTTGCTTTTGATGTTCTTTATTATCACGAATATTTAAAATCCCACCATGAATTTTAGGATGAAGTGTTTTAACTCTTCCATCAAAACATTCAGGAAATTCAGTTATATCAGAAACAGATGTAACATCCAGACCATTTTCTTTTAAAGTAGCTGCGGTGCCTCCAGTTGAGATAATGCGGTATCCATTATCAATTAAACCTTTGGCGAATTCGACTACGCCAGTTTTATCTGAAACACTTATTAAAGCGTTTTTCATTTTTACTCCTAAGCGATTTTTTCTTTATTATATAATAATAGTAGAATTAATTAGATTTACAAGGAGTAATAAATGACAATTACATATCTTCATCATAGTGGTTTTGTTGTTGAATGTGATAACGTTATTTTAATCTTTGATCCTATTGTTGAAATTCCTGAAAAATTTTTAAATTCATCTAAACCAGTAATCATTTTTGTCTCTCATAGTCATGGAGATCATTATAGTAGTTCAATTTGGAAGTATAAAAATACGAATATAACTTACGTTCTCTCTTCTGATATCTTTAGACTACCTAAAAAAGACAAAGTAATTAAAATCGGAGAAAATGAATCAATAACTGTTAACGACTGTAAAATTCATACTTTTGGCTCAACTGATCAGGGTGTTAGCTTTTTAATACAAACAGAAAAAGAAGTAATTTTCTTTGCCGGAGATCTAAACTGGTGGGCCTGGGATCCAAAGACTAGACCGCATATAAATCCACAGGTAGAAGAAGATGATTATAAACGAATCCTAAAAGATTTAAAAACATATTTAAATGGAAAGATAATTGATGTTGCTTTTGTTCCCGTAGATCCGAGACTTGATCTTCCTGGAGGAGAACTCTTTGCTGCTCAGTATTTTATTGATTATTTGCATCCAAAAGAACTTGTTCCTATGCATTTTTGGGGAGACTTTAATGTTATTAAACGACTAAAGAAGTCGCTACCAAATACATTAACTAAAATAGGGATGTTTACAGATCAGAACCAGGAAGTTGAAATTTAAGTTCTTATTTTATCTTATTTCGTTAGTACTGATTTATTTAAAAATGAAAATAACATCCCGTTTTTCAATTGCAGTTCATACTTTACTATTAATCTATTTTTTCCAAAGAAGTAGGAATGTTACTTCAAACTTTATAGCCAGTAGTGTTAATACTAATCCAGTAGTAATTCGTCGAATTCTATCGAATTTAAAAGAAGCAGGATTAATCGAGGTATTACCAGGAAGAAATGGATCAAAGTTAATAAAGAATCCAAATAAAATTTCTTTATTAGATATCTTTAAAGCTGTAGACAGTATTGATACCTTATTTAACTTTCATGACAATCCTAATCCTGAATGTCCTGTTGGTAAAAATATTCATACTGCTCTAGATGGTCATTTAATTGACGCCCAAAAAGCCCTTGAAGATTCTTTAGCTAAAACTACCTTAGAGGATCTAATTAAGGAGATTAATCAAAAAGAAAACCTTCTGTAACTATTGTAATTACATTTTATTTGTGATAATTTATCTGTAACCAAATTAGTTACAATAACGGAGGTAATCTTTTGAGTAATTTTAAAAAAGTTCATGTTGAAAACGAACCACGTAAAGAACTTCACGATGTACTTGATTTAACTGGTTCTGAAATTTCTGTTAACAATTTACCAGCTGGAGCAGGAATTCCTTTTATCCATGCGCATAAAGAGAATGAAGAAGTTTATATTATTTTAAATGGAAAAGGAACGATGACAGTTGATGGCGAAACTTTTAACCTGGAACCACTTGATTTTATCCGCATTTCACCTGCTGGAGAAAGAACTATTAAAGCTTCTGATAATGAACCACTCGAATATGTTTGTATTCAAACTAAAGAAAATTCTTTGGGAAACTATACAGCAGATGATGCCATAATGATTGAATAGTAAAAAGGAAGGCATTTATATGAATGTCTTCCTTTTTAATATTAATAAAAATTGTTTAAACGAAAATTATTTTTTAAACGATTATCGATTAAAATAATCTCTTCTAAATTTTGATTAAATTAATTTCATCAAATAATCTCGACCAACTTAGCCAATTGTTTGTTTTAGTATTTGATTTAAATTTAATAAATTTGGTATTATAATAAATTTAATACAAGCATTGGAGGTTTAGAATGAGATCAAAAGATGAAATTATCGATAATTTTAATCTCATTGACGACGCTTTTTT
>CANQNI010000168.1 GCA_947625175.1 uncultured Eubacteriaceae bacterium
ATAGGAATATTAATTTCTCTAGTTTCTTTAGACTGTATTACTCCTTTTTCATCTAATCTTAATATAGTGTTTAAATAATCATGTGCTTTTACTGTATCTATTAAACTTTTCTTAAGTTTATCTAAGTCTATTGATTTAGGAAGTTCATAATAGAATGGAATATTGTAAAAAGAATCATCTGGATTCTTCATACTTTCAGAATAAACTCCAAATTGAGAATTGGATAATGGTTGATAATTAACCTTTTGACTAAGCTTAACCTGTTCTTCTTTTATTCCTCTTTCTAAAAGCTTTTGAATTAACTCATTTTCAATCGAGAGAATTGAAGTATTATTTAAAAGTGATTTAACGTTAATATCGATATCAAATTCTTTTTTTAATTCAATGGCTAAGGTAATAGCTGAAATTGAGGTTATTCCATAAAACTTTAAATCCTGATTAATTGGAATATCTCTCGTATTTATAATTCTTTCTAGAACATCTAATATTTTCTCTTCCAGAATACTTAATACTTTTTTATCATTACTTGTTACAGGAACTGTTTCTTTTTCTTCAGGCTTTGGAAGTTTCTTTTTATCAACCTTACCATTTGAAGTAAGAGGAATTTCATCCAGTTGGATAAAGACCTCAGGAATCATATAATCGGGCTTGATACTAGCGATATAATCTCTTAATTCAGAAATATTAATTTTAGTGTCAGAGACGAAATAAGAAACCAGGAATTGTCCACCTTCTTCTTTTTCATAAGCTGAAACAAATGAATCTTTCACAGGCTCATAAGATGCGATAGCAGAATTAACTTCAGAAAGTTCAATTCGATATCCACGGATTTTTACCATTTCATCCTGGCGGCCAAAAATATCCAGATTGCCATCATTCTTAAAGCGTACAAGATCTCCTGTTTTATAAAGCGTTTGATACTCTTTACTATTCTCAAATGGATTCGGAATAAAAACTTCATTAGTTTTTTCAGGTAAATTATGATAGCCTTGGGCTACCATTGGTCCAGCTACAGCAAGTTCCCCAATAGCTCCTTTTGGAAGTAATCGATTATTTTTATCAATAATAAATAAATGAGCATTTCCAACTGGTTTTCCAATCGGAATAGAATCTGAAAATTCAGTAACGGGAAAATTTGTAGTTACAACTGTACATTCTGTGGGACCATACTGATTTAAAAAAGTAACTCCTTCTCGCGGTTGTATCGCTGGTAATTTTTCTCCACCAGTTGTAATTCTAATAGGTGCAATATCCTCTATTGCATTTAAATATGTTTTGGCAATTTGAGTTGTTAAATCAGTATTTGTGATTCCTTTTTCAAGACAGTAATCATTAAACCAAAGTAAATCCAGTCTTTTTTCTTCTGGAATTATAAAGACTGTTCCACCTTTTGAAAGTACAGGAAAAGTTCCCATTAGGTGGGGATCAAAAGAGAAATTACTATGAAGAGCATATCTACTTTCGGATGATAATTCATCAATTTGGCTTGACCAGTTTATAAGATTGGCAATATTTTTATGGCTTAATTCCACTCCTTTCGGGAGTCCAGTAGAACCCGATGTATAAATAATAATAAATAAATCTTCTGGATTAATTCCAGGTAAGCGCTCTCCAGTACTTTCTAAGTTTTGAATTTCCTCAGTTGTTATAACCTTACCACTAAAATTAGGTACTTTTTCTAATAGAGTTTTATCAGCTAGAATTAAAGGAACATTAGAGTCTTCCAACATAAACTCAAGTCTTTCTTGTGGTGATTTTAAATCAAGAGGTAAGTAAGCTGCACCAGCTTTTAAGACTGCTAGTGGAAGGATAACCATAAACTCACTTCTTTCGATTAATACTCCAACAATATCGTTATTCTTAATTCCTGCTGATCTAAGATTTTCAGCAAGCCTGGTACTTATTTCATCAATTTCCTTATAAGTAAGTTTTTTATCTTCAAACTCAACAGCAATATTTTCTGGATAAGATTCTAATATTTTATTAAAACGGTTTAAAAAGAGTTCACTTAAATCACTCTCAATTTCTTCATCTTTACTTATTTTTAGGATTCGGTTAAATTCAGTTTCATTAACGAGAACTAGATCTTTTAAATTATCCCGAATTAATAATTCTTCAAGAATTTGGATATAGAAGTTAGCAAAATTTTCAATTGTTTCCTCTTCATATAGGTCACCTTGATATTCAAATTCTAAATCATATCCATTTTCTTTTTGCATTACAGTAAGACTAAAAGGAGACATTGCATCCTTAACAGGTGGGTGATAAACTTCTACAGTTTCGCCGTCTAAATAAAAATTGTGACCAATATTTTTTTGAAAAATATATTGAATATCTACATCTAATTTATATTCACGTGCTAATTCCTGAAATGAGTAAAGACTATTTTTCTGAGTAGTATGTTGAATATTTTGCACTCTTTTTAGAAATTCAGGTACACTTTCATTTTCATCAATTTTTAAATGAAGAGGTAGAGGTTTTAACATCATAGCTACAGTATTTCGCATTGATTTGTCACTTCGTCCATGGTTAACAGAATATATAAGTGATTCGTCTTGTCCTAAATACTTTGCTGTAGTATAAAAGAGAGCTCCAAGAAACAATGAATTCTCTGTTAGATGATTCTTTTCTAAAAATTTTTCTATTGATTGATTATTAAATAAGCTAGGAATAAAACGGACTATACGATAATTAGGATGAAAAGTGTTTTCTTTTTCTTCATAATCAAAAGGAATTTTTGAAGTTGTTTCTACTTCATCTAAATGTTCCTTAAAAAACTGGTGAGAGTTTTCATAAGCTTCTGTTTCTTTAATTTTTTCTTCAAAAACTGAAATATCAAAAATACTTACCTCTTCAGGTTCTAATTCTTCACCATTATAATAAGCTTCAATTTCACTATCTATTTTACTAGTTGAAGTTCCATCAAAAGCTATATGATGATAATCCCCTATTAATATATATTCATCTTCTGTTTCAAAAATTTTATAACGATAAAGAGGACCTTTGGATAAATCAAAGGGTTGAACAAAATCTTCAAGCGCTTTTTCTAAAGAATCTTTTGAGATCTTCTCAATAGGAATATCAACTTCAAATTTCTTTTTTTTCATTACCGGAAGTCCTGCTTCTTCTGTAATGTAATAATTTGTTCCTGCATGATTCTCTATAGCCTTTTTAACAGCTGTTTTTAATCGGTTCAGATCGATATTAGAGTTTTTACTTATAATATAACGTAATGGAATATTATAAGAAGTTGAATTTGGATTATTAATATAAGCAAAGTAGACTCCCATTTGACTTGGTGTTAAAGGATAAGCATCCTTTTCAATTTTTTTAGCTTCACTTAATGTATTTGAAATAATTTCTTTATTCGACTTATTATTCATAGAAATTTATGGCGCGAAAACCCACTTCCTTTAGGTGGTGGAATGAGCGCTATCCTCCTTTTGAAACGTATGAATATTTCTCTTATAATAGATCACAGGGAAAACCGTTGGGTATGGAAAATCCGTACTGAAGACACCCTTTAGATCTTTAAGAGTTAAGATA
>CANQNI010000169.1 GCA_947625175.1 uncultured Eubacteriaceae bacterium
TCCATTGTTGTTGAATCATAGAAAGGTAAAGGACATACCGAAACCTCTATTAAATCTACTTTTCTTAACGTGAAAGTATTATTGTCTGGATTAAAATCTTCATCTTCAATCCATGCGCCAAATGAACAACCGGAAATATCCCCACGCTTGACACGTTCAAAGACATCCCTAGCCTGTGAATCATTTAAATTGAGTTTGCATGAACCGAACAATCCGATTTCATCATTAGTTAAAGTTAATGTGTTATTGGACTGACGCCCAAGTATTAAGTCGTAATTATGGTTGTAGAAACATTTAATGTCGTTGTTCTTCGCTAATGTTTCTGTTAGGGCATTCGGATCAATCTGTTCATAAAATCCATCCCTACCGTATTCAGCAGGGCTGTTGTATTTAATGAAATAACCCTCTACTATACCGAGATTATCCTCAGTCTGTTCAGCCCTTTTAATTTCAATCTCTGAACTGAAATTACGTTTCTGTTTCTTCATGATTTCCTCCGTTTAGTTTTTCCTGGTTACCTACATCTTGTACAGGAATAAAGTTTTCAAGAATTACCAGACTATCTAATTCCGGTAATGGTGATAGACCCATCCAGTCTCTAACCTCATTACCGGTAATAATCCCATTCCTATATAAATCAGCCGCCACCGCTTCAGTAGTTTGCATATCGTAGTTATAAAGCGATCTGATATTGAACTTGAAGTAATACTCGTTACTGATTAAAAGTTTCTGTGTGAGTGTCTGTTCGATCGTTTTAGCAATACTAGCGACTTTCTCTCTGATAAAGGCGTTGTATTCATCCTTGTTGTAATCCCCAGCGCCCACAAAAAAAGCAGGTACTCCGAGAAGTCCTGCTATTGTTTTCTTGTTCTGTAACACGGTATCGGTCAAAGCTATATCTTTTAAACTTAACGGCTTGACCTGTTCAATATCCATCATGGAGTTAGGAATTATCCAGGGCTTACCTACTTCGGTTTGACTAAAGTAGGTGTTGTAAATTCCCTCTTCCCTTGCAACCAACGAATCAATATCACCATTAAACTTGACAATTAACGATGGCATGACTCGACCGTTCATAAATTCCTTTTCAATATCATCAGCCGAGCTTAAGCTTTCAGTGAGTTGCTTAAGTGGAATCCTGTAACTTTTACCTTTGTGGATATTCTTAGGATCCGGATTTAAAACGAAATGAATCAGGTCTTCCGGATCGTACTTTTTATTCTTGATCTGGATCGTATAATTATCTTCAAAGTCTTTTCCCAGGTTAATACTAAAATCATGAGCTGGTACTACAATCAGGTCTTCAATCAATCCATCCTTAAACACCGGTTTTACAACGGCATTACCATCTCCTTCAAGTAACAGGCATCTAACGATTGCTTTTAACCAGTTTTTCTTTATCACATTTTTGAGTGGATCAATATCGATTTTACTGGATAACCCGTTTTTAACTCTTTCATCCCCATTTTCTGTATTGTGCATTAAATGGATTGTCATGTTTGAGACCAAATCGGCTATGCGGTCTACAGCCATTATGACTTCAGGACATTTAGACAATTTGGTATAGCCTTTAGGGATAAAAGAGTTCAGGTCATTCACCAGTGCTAAAACCTGTTTTTCTTCATTGCTGTTTTTATTTCTTGTTATTTTGATCATAATGGTTTAACCAGTTATCAAACTGTTCCAGATTCTTCTTGTTCTTGACCATTTCAACACAGGCATTCACGCTTGCATCAAACAGGTCTATTCGTGATTTCTCATGTACTTTATCAATTATTACTGAATCATCTGGACGTTCTATAAACTTAACGTTACGGATACAATATAAATAAGCCTCGCTATGTAAATAGTAAAACTTCTTATTCTTAATTCTGTTTTCAATATGCCGTGCGCCGATTGTCCTGTTGGCATAACGTTGTGATACATCAACATAAGGTATATGCGCTTTGTCCATGAGTGGATAAAAGTCATCCGAAAATCGAGGATCGGTACCAACTTGCATGATGTTAAAACCTTTATTCCTCATTTGAACAAACCAGTCTACGACCTCTTCAAACTGGATCGCTTTGGAATTGGTTAGTGTTAACCAACCGTCCTCTTCCCATCCAAAAACAGGGATATTATCATCATTCGCTTTAACCCTAGCCTCTGTTCTAGGGATAAAGGCATGAGGGATAAATATATCAACATCCTCATAACAGCCGTATAAGCCAACACCTGTTAAGTCATGGAGTTTGGATAAATCAGCACCACCGTACCACTGGATAGGTAATTTGGATAATTCATCAATTGTCCAATCGTAAGCATTGTCTGAGGCTATTACCTCATCCACATTAAAATAACTATCCAATGTGTCTACATAGACATTTAACGATTTATTAAGGAATTCAGCCCTGTCAATCGGATTTGCTTGAGCTTGATTGGCTTCGGTCTGAATGTCTTCAGGTCTGATAGTTACCCTGTAATTCGGATTGGCTATTTCGTGCTGATATGGATTTGTATAATCGTTCGGATCATCTGCTTCACAGATAAAGACAAAATACTGTTCATCCTTGGCTTTCCCACTTGCGACATCTCGACAATATTGGAGCCTCTGGTAACAGAAACTATTCATATCAGCTCCAGCTGTTGTAATACCGATTAAAAGTTTATTGACATAAGCTTTCATAGCCTGTTTATAAACGTGGTAATCGTTAGGGCTTTTATAACCGTGGATTTCATCAAGGATAATAATATTAGCGTTAAGTCCATCGGCTCTTTTGGCATCAGCCGCTAAAGCCTGTATCTTAACTGCTCCGGTTTTACCGAATTGTCGGCTGATAGAATGTTCAGAATTACTATCTAAGATTCTAAAATTCTTTTCTTCCCCCATTAAACGGATATTATCCAGTATGTTATTGAACGCCTCTAATGCCCTATCAAGTTTGGTTGCAATGATATATAAAACAGCGTAATTATCCTTTTCCAATATTGATAAAGCCCATGCCAAGGCTGAAGCAAAGAAAGTTTTAGAATTTTTTCGAGGAATAAAAATAAACGCCTCTTTAAAGCGACGTTCAGTAGTTCCTTTTAATTCAAACCCTACCAGATTGAATATTATCCATTTTTGCCACATCTCAAGGATAAATGACTTTCCCCTAGCACTCCCCTTGATATGCTTAAATGTATGCTCTATCAGAAAAATCACCAAATTAACATTAAGCTCATTAATGCTGTAATCCGGATTTTCCAAATCTTGAAGAAACCGCTTTGCGGCATCTTTGCGAGCTTTATTGACCGGAATTTTACCACTTAGCATATCTTTGGCGTATTCGACCATTTCATCGGTTAAACTTTTCATTGAACAAATCTAACGCCTGTTCAAGCCCGGTCTTTTCTTCGATTTCTTTGGCGTTCTTAACCTGGTCTAATGCCTTAGGATTTAGACAAAGCCTGTCTGAATAAGTTATTAATTCTTTCTTTGTGCTTTCTAAAGCTACTAATATTGGATTTTTCTTTT
>CANQNI010000170.1 GCA_947625175.1 uncultured Eubacteriaceae bacterium
GGAGTAGGGCAATACTCCAAAGATTATGATTCTTTAAATAAATTGCTCCCAGAAGAAAACCTAGTATCCCTGTTTGAAGTGTTTTACCGATAATTTGACCAAAGAATGAAAAGGTATAAGCTGACGGATTAGTCAAATTTTCTATAATACTTGGAAGTGTATGGGCAAACCCAAACAATATTGATGAAATAATTACTGCTTTTAAAATATCTTTAGTAGTTTTTCCATATTTAACCAGCAGGGCATTTAAAAAAAGTCCGCGGAATAATCCTTCTTCAAAAAGACCAATTAAAATTCCAAATATTAGGCATTCTAAAAAAGTTAAGATCGCATTACCAAAGATAAGATGTTTTCCATAAAAAACTGCTAGAAAGTAAACACCACCGGTAAGGAAAGCAATTACAAAAACATACCAGCCTTTTCTTAGAGCAAAACCAAAACCTTTGCTTGAAAATTCAATCTCGGCTTTACCGGTAACAAGATAGATAAAAAATAAGGTTAGAGCAACTGGAAAAATCTCTCTAAACACATTAAATAGTAAAGTTCCAGAAAAAGAAGTTCTAATTGGGTACTGAACAAGAAGTAAATCAACAACGATTATTATTAATACTGAAATAATAGGTCGCTCATATAAAAAATTTCTTAAACTTTTCATAATCATTCCTTTCTAAATAAGATTGTTAATAAATTGCTAAATCTTATTTATGATTTATACTAAAATAATATTAATTTAATCAAATGTAGTGCTTATTTTGTCATTTGTTCTGATAACTGCTGTTCCTTTTCAGGTGTTAGCAGATACGGTTTTCCATTATCATTTAACATATAAATACTGCGGTTAACCACAATAGTGTGTTTCATTTTATAAAGTTGATCAAGATATTCCAGATAACTACCAGGAGTGACTATTCTATTAAGTCTTAGTAATTTAATTCCTGAATGACCTACTATTTCGTTAGCAACCATAGCACAGTTCTGACCAAGTAGGTAATAAGTTTTATATGGACTTCCCTTATCAAATTTATAAAGCTCTGTATTTTCATTTAAATACATTAAACTCGCTACATCATTATAATCTTCCGGTTTACCTTGGATTTCTCCTCGCGCTGCCTGCTCAGCTTTAGGATACCATCGATAGGATTTTTGCATCATCTTATCGATCTGTTTCTGAATTTTCTTTTTAGTCTTTTCTGAAATCTTAAGATCATAGGCTACTAGAACCTTTTTATCATTTGTAAGAGCATTCTTTATATGATTTTCTGGTGTGGTAGTAGCTAGAACTCCATCAGAAAGAAATCCTCCAAAAAGCCAGGTATCCTGATCGTAGTTTCCATAACAGTAAACTTTATCATCAAAACTGATATCAACGTGACCAAATCCGGGCATTAATCCAGCTCTAGTATGAATGTAAATAGTTAGATCCGTTTTTTCTTCTTCCTCTGTTTCATCTTCAATAAAAAGATTCTCATCATATTCTTCTCTATCTATTGTAGAGTTTAAATTCCTAAAAAATCCTATCGGAAGAAAGGCTGAAATAAAGGTAGGAAGTGTGATAGTTTTTCTTCTAACTTCTCGTTTATTTTTAGAAAAGCTAAAGAAAGATTTAAATGATTCCCAGAAAATATTTAATGCAAAAGAAAAAATATAAAAACCAAAGATTACAATAAAGTCGACATTCGGAGCAAAACCAAGAATTAAATCAAGCCCTGAAATAAAATAAATAAATCCCCAAAGTAGGGAACGCAGAAACCAGACTCTGTCCCTTATTTGTCTTATCACATTAAGAAGCAAAACAATACTGGTTACAATACCAAAGAAACCAGTAAGCAGCTGAACTCCTAAGACAAAATAATTTCCTAAAAGATCAGTAAACCAGATTAGAAATACTAACAAAAATATCGCAATAGTAAACCGAAGGTATTTGTTTTTAAATTTAGCTTTTAAATAAAAATAATAAATAAGTACAGTGATTCCAGCTGAAACTATCTCATTAATAAGTTCGGCAATATAATAATCAAGTTCTGGTAGTTCAACAGAAGCAATACCAGAGACCATCAAAAGTATCCCGAGAAACATAAACATTAGACAAAAGAAACCCTTTAAGACTAAACTGAGTTTATGTAAGGCTGTTTCGCTAACGGTATTCTTTCTTTTTCTTCCCTTTTTAGTATTTATATCAAAACGATTAATTTCAGGCATTTCTTAATCCAATCTAATTAAATTTTCTTTTCCATCTTAACTTATATACAATTTTTAATAAAATTAGCAGGAAAATTATTTTTCTTTTAATATCTTATTAAGGTATTGTTTAGATAATTCCTGAATTTAAATTAATAAGAGATAAAAGATAGATAAATTAATTAGTCAGTTTATTATGACTCTTTTCTTTTTGGAAGTTATTGCTGGTACCTAAATAAATAAAACAATTAAATTAGCCAAATCTTATGATGGAATTTGACTTTTTTGAAATAAAATGTTTATATATTGAAAACGTTATAATAATAGAGATCGTTTAAAAGCTTTAATAATTCTGATTTAAACGATTGTCTATGGGTAACAATTGTTATATACTGTTTATTCGATTAGGAGTTAGAATGAAGAAACGATTTTCCTTAATTTCACTACTACTAACCTTAATTTTCTTGGTCAGTACCTCTTCCGGGCTTTTTGCTAAAAGCTTTATGGAAAGTAAGAATCATAAAATGTGGTTTGTAGAAAATGGTTCTTATTTTGGAACCGAGACAGATTTAGATTTAAAACCGAATTATCCTGCTAAAGCTCAGGATGTTGAAAATTTACCGGCTCAGTATGATCTGCGTGATGTAGACGGAAAGAATTACGTCACCCCGGTTCAGTTTCAGAATCCCTGGAATTGTTGTTGGGTTTTTGGAGCCATGAGTGCGGCTGAATCCAATTTATTGCTAAAGGGTGCGCCTCAAAGTACCAAATTATCCGAACGTGCGTTATGTTACTTTACCTCACAACTCCAGGGCAGTAAAAATGAGGCTCAAGAGGATTATGAAGGAATTTACTTTACTTCTGATTATCCGGAACTTACCCCGAAAATCTCATTAAACTGCGGCGGAAACACTCTTGGAGCTGTTGGTCAGATGGCTTCCTGGAACGGAGCAAGCACTGCAGCCGAAATTCCTTTCCAGAATGATCAGGGTTATCAGGAAGAAAGTGTTCTGCCGGGAATTATGCAATATACGCAGAAGGGAACCTGGAGTGTTCCGTATGCAGACATTTATGATAATGCCTATCATCTGCAAAACTCCGTTGAACTCTCTGTCTTTAATGATTACTCTCCGGAACATATTCAATCCTATACTGCTCAGGCCAAACAAATGCTCATGGATTATGGCGCATTAATGCTAACTTTTGGTATTTATCAGGATACTAACTATTTTAATGTTGATACCTGGTCACAGTATGCAGCCGAACCATTAAATCCGGATCATGGCGTTTCAATTGTTGGATGGGGTGATGAT
>CANQNI010000171.1 GCA_947625175.1 uncultured Eubacteriaceae bacterium
GAATATCTAAATCTAATTGAGCTTCAATAGAGCTACTCTTGGTCTGGAATCTATCACTTTGGGCTAAAACAACTCCTCTTTCAGCTATTATCGCGTCTCCACCAAAGACTAGATCCTGCGTTGATTCACCATAACCACTTGAAACATAACAATATCCACAATCTAAACGGGCACTTTGTTGAGAGACTAGATCTAAACGATACTTTGATTTTAAGATTACTTCATTGCTAGCTGATGGATTTAAAATAACTAACGCTCCGTTTCGAGCCAGGATCGTGCTTGGTGGTTCTGGTGCCCACAAGTCTTCGCATATTTCAATTCCGATTTTAATTTCAGGATTGATCCTATCTTCAAAAAGAAGATAAGGTGAAATAGGAACTTTCTGGTTTAATAAGGTTATTGTCTGATCCAAATCTTCTCCAGAAGTAAACCAGCGCTTTTCATAATACTCCTGATTTTCTGGGATATAAATTTTAGGAACTAATCCAAGTATTTTTCCTTCCTGAATAAAAGCTGCTACATTATACAGTCTTCCGTTAATACTAATTGGAAGACCAACTGTAATTAAATTAAAACTTTTGTTTGAATATTTAACTATCTTATCTAACCCGTCTAAGGCAGAGTCTAAGAGTCGTTTTTGGAAAAATAAATCACCACAAGTATATCCGGTTATAGATAATTCCGGAAAAACAAAAACTGAATTTTTCTTGTCTTTTTTTAAACACTTAATGATTTCATCAGCGTTTTTTTTAGGATCTCCTAAATAAACTTTAGGTATTACGCAACTAACGTTAAGCAAATTTAACTGTTTCATCAAGTTTCCCGTTTTGCTTCATAATCTATGGCAGCTTGTATAAATCCGTTAAATAACGGATGTGGTTTATTTGGTCTAGATTTAAATTCAGGATGAGCCTGAGTAGCAATAAAGAAAGGATGATCCTGAATTTCTATCATCTCAACTAATGCTTTATTAGGCGAATATCCTGAAAATGTTAATCCTGCTTCTTCTAATTTTGGAATATATTATATCGATAGGTAAGCTCTTATTTAATTAAGCTTTTCCCCCGATCCACACCGTGCATGCGACTCACATCGCACACGGCGTTCCATCAAAAGTGAAAAAATAATTTTTTTAAATAACCTTTTCACTTTTGACTAGTGGCTGTTCCTCAATAACTATTAATTATTTTCAAAGGTCGTGCCACCGCTCTCAGTATTCGTTAATAGCCTTATCAAGTAATTGTTTCGACTAAAACTAAACGCCAAATACCTTTCCCCGTTCCGATAATTCTATCTATGTAAATGTTTTCTGGTTCCTACTATAAGCCTGCTTAGTTAATTCAGGAATTTTATAACAATGATTCTTACTTTTCCTCTAAGCCTCTAATACTAGAGCATGTTCATTTCTAAACATGTGTTATCTAGACTTTTTATGAAATAGGTTCGAAATTCTAACCAGTTTAACATGTTGACCCCCGGCCTATAGGATACATTTTCCACCTCTGGAAAGGTTTCCTCATCTTACTGTTAGGGTATCTCTCAGCCGTCTTCACCGAGCTTCTGACTTTTGCCAGTCGGAGTATCAGGGGAAGCGTTTTGATTTCTCTCATTCCACTTCTCGAATTATCAGTTCCAGTAATCTGGTTTAAGCTTTTCACTTAAAAACGGGTCGCACCATTGTTAACTTCATATCGGTGTCTGTGTCTTTCATCTATTCTATCGGTTCCATAAAGTCTTTGAGCCAAACTTCCTTCAGCTAAAATTGCTGGATAAGAACCCAGACGCATCGTTCCACCAATATTTTCTATTTTCTTTTGTTCCTCCATTAGGTCAATAACAGGATTAGTTGTTTCCTGATTGATTTCAGTTGAATCAGCATCTTCAAGCCCAAGTACATTACGTGCATATTCAACGACCGCAAGTTGTAACCCCAAACAAAGTCCAAGAAAAGGAATCTTATTTTCTCTGGCAAAGGTGATTGCATGAATTTTCCCATCAATTCCTCTGTTGTCAAAACCACCAGGAACAAGAATTCCATCCACATCGCGTAGAATTCGTTCTACATTTTCTGGAGTTACATCTTCTGAATTAATCCATTTAATATTAACTTCCTTTTCGAGATTAATCCCAGAATGTCTCAAGGCTTCAGCTACTGATAAATAAGCATCGTGTAATTCGACATACTTACCAACTAAGGCAATGTTTACTTTACCATCCGGATTTTTTGCTTTTTTTACAATCTCTTTCCATTCTGTTAAATCTGGTGGATTATTTTCTAATCCCAGTTTCTTACAAATTTCATTTGCAAGACCTTCCCGTTCAAGCATTAATGGAACTTCATAAAGTTCATTAGCATCATAATTTGCTATAACTGCTTCTTTGGGAACATTACAGAAGTTACTTACTTTTCGTTTTAGACTATCATTAAATTCTTTTTCAGATCGAAGTACCAGAATTTCAGGTTGAATCCCTAAACTGAGTAACTGTTTAACTGAGTGTTGCGTTGGTTTAGTCTTGAGTTCACCAGTTTTACCAAGATAAGTAAGAAGAGTTACATGGACATAAACAACATTTTCCGCACCAAGATCATTTCTTAATTGTCTGATGGCTTCTAAATAAGGTTGTGATTCAATATCACCAACTGTTCCACCAATTTCTGTTATAACAATATCCGGTTCTTCTCTAAAATCTTCTATTTTAACGATATTTTCTTTTATTTCATCTGTAACATGAGGTATTACCTGGACAGTCTTTCCTTTAAAATCGCCTTTTCGTTCTTTTCGGATTATATTCCAGTAAACTTTACCAGTTGTTACATTACTATATTTTCCTAATGATTCGTCAACAAAACGTTCATAGTGGCCCAGATCCAGGTCAGTTTCAGCTCCATCCTCTGTTACAAATACCTCACCATGCTGATATGGACTTAAGGTACCCGGATCATAATTGAGGTATGGATCAAATTTCTGGAGTGAAACTTTATAACCCCGTTCCTTTAAGAGCCTTCCTAATGAAGCACTTGTTATTCCTTTTCCCAAAGAAGAACAAACACCTCCGGTTACAAAGATATGTTTTACTGCCATTTAAATTCCTTAATCTAATAATTCATTTCTTACCATTTTTATATTACTATCTTCTATATATACTCTAGGAACTCTTTTATTAACCATACAAGTTACTTCATAATTAATAGTTCCCAGTTTTTGTGCTATTTCATCTGCTGAAATTTTTTCTCCAAAAAGTTCAACATCATCGCCAATTTTAACATCTTCAATATCCGTAATATCAATAATAGCCTGATCCATACAAATATTGCCCAGAACAGGTGCCCTTTTACCATCAATTAGAACTTCTGTGTTTTTATGGGATAAAATTCTGGAATACCCATCAGCATATCCTACTGGTATAGTCGCTACTTTTCTGGGACTTTCAGCTATATAAGTTCTTCCATAACCAACGCTGTCTCCAGGATCTAGCCATTTGATAT
>CANQNI010000172.1 GCA_947625175.1 uncultured Eubacteriaceae bacterium
TTAATATGTCAAGTCCTGCTTTAATAATCACTATAGAAATTAGAGCTCCTAAAAATCCTCCAATATTCAGATTGAAATAATTATAGATCAGAGCAGTAAACATAGTTGAAAAGAAATAACAAAATCCATAACTGCATCTGTACCTGAAGCGATTAATGATTCAGAATGAAGTTTTTGTCCTTCTTTTTTTAAATAAAAACCCAAGATTAATTTGACTAAAACCGCTATAAAAATAATAACTAGAGATAGAATAGTATAGTTAGCATTTTACGGATGGAAGATTTTATCAAAAGATTCGCGAAGTGAAGTTAATCCAGCAAAAAGTATAAATAAAGCAATAACTACTGAACTGATATAATCAATTTGTCCGTATCCATATGGATGCTTTTTATCAGGTTTTCGATTCGCTAGTATTATTCCTAATATAGTAACGATTGAAGAGAAAGCATCTGTTAGATTGTTTACTCCATCTAGAATAAAATCTATAGAATTACTAATAATACCTATAGTAATTTTAAAAATCACCAGAATTAGAATAACAATTTTTCTAACGATACTAACCCAATAATACTTTTATTCCGGTTCATTTAATTATTTCCTTTATTTTATGTTTTATTCTTAGATTAATTAAAATTCTAACTGTGCAGGTTTTATCAATTACTTTAATGTTTTAATTTATAATAATAAATAAAACAATTTTTCTATTTAGAATTATTTATAAAACTTAAGAAAAAAAGACCCACTTTAGTGAGTCTTTTTTCTCTGGTACAAGACCAGTTTCTTGAGGTGTTCTCCTCATATTTTAAAAAGAAAGCAGTATTGTTAATATTAGTTTAAGTCTCTTTCTGAACTTTATCAGTTGATTTAGAGCTTTTGGCTGTTTTTGTTTTAGAAGTTTCTTCTTTCTTTACTGCTTCTTTTTTAGGCGTAACTTTTTTAGTATCATTCTGTTCTTCTTTCGGAGCTACTTTCTTTTCTTCTTTATTTTCAGTAGCTTTAGAAGTTTTCTTTTCAACCTTCTTAGGTTCATCTTTTTTTAAACTAACAGGACTAATACTAAAATCCAAATCTATCATTTCACCAGCATCAATTCTAGCCCAGTCTGCTATCTGATCCCCATTACCAACACCACTTACTTTTCCGGCAATTCTAACATTGGTATGGCTTATCTTTGATAATTCACTAGCATCACTAGCAGCTTCTATTTCATATGTATTATATGGAAGAGCATTAAATTCAAACGGTTCTTTAAGTGCTGTAAATTTAATTCCCTTACCAGTTTTAGCATTATAAACTTCTGCCCAGCGGACCCCTGTTCTATTACCAGATTCCTGGGGCCTAATTTTTTTATTAAAGTTTTTTCTAACTGTTGTTTCAAAGACACCTAAATCAAGTCCTTCAGTTGTATCAATATAGTTTTCATCCGGACCATATCCATAATATCTAAAACTATCACAGTTTTTATTTAACTTAAAATCAATTCCAAATACTGGCATCGTATCTACCGTAGCTAATCCGCTATAAATAGATTCTATATTAATTGTCCCATCTGGAAAGACCTGGTAAGTAACGGCATTTTCCTGACCACCTGGAATAGGATAACGATAAACAAAAGTTAATTTATAAGAATCTTCCAGATGTTCAAAGTAAAATTTTTCAGGTAGAAGTTGTTGACCTATAGTAGCAGCTAACCAGAGTGCACTATCAAAATTATACCCGAGATGTAAATCGGTATCAGTTAGTGGGCGCCAGAACGTTATAAGCGGTTTACTATCCAGGTAATCAACTCCATCATAGTTAAGAGAAACTAGACCCCCTAAAGGTTTAGAAAAATCAGCTGTAAAGTCTTTTCCTTCAAAAAGAATGTCATGATCGGTTTCGGTTACTTTTAAGTCTGAAATATTATTTTCTTTTGGAGGAACTTCTTTATCATTAACATTAAAGATCTTTTGTGCATGAGCTAATTTGGTTCCTTTTTTTAAACCGTTATAAGCTTTTTTTAATTTTCCATCAATATTATAGATGTATTCACCATTTTCCAGATCATCTCCGGGTTGAAGAAAATACCAGTAATTATGATGCGGTTCTACTTCTATTTCAAATGTTTCTTCTGAAACTGGTTTACCTTCCTTTTCAAGTTTTAAATCAAAATCTATTATATCTTGCAGATCTTCATCTGTTAAATTATCTATATTAAAACTCAACCCGTCATTTGGATATATTCGTATTAGTTCTTCAGCCATTTTAAACCTTCCTTTTCTAATTCAAATATACCCACTAACTTTCTGAAACAACTGATAGAAAAAGAAAATGTCAAAATATTAGGCAGTTTTCTTAACTGGTCTTTTAGCTCCTGGTTTAGCATTTGGATCATAATCAGGATGTTCTTTCATATACTCTTCAAGAACCCCTTCTTTCTTTTCACCAGTTAACGCTCCAGCAGGACATTTTTCAATACAAACTCCACAGTTGATACATTTATCATAATCAATAGTAGCTAAGTTATCCGTTACAGTAATAGCTCCTGTCGGACAATTACGAGTACACATACGACAACCTATACAACCAACCTGGCAAACAGGTTTAACGTATTTAGCCGGGTTTGTATTATTACAACTTACAAAAATCTGCTGATCTTTCGGAACTATTTGGATAACATCTTTAGGACAGGTTGCAACACAGGTTGCACAAGCGGTACATTTTTCTTCATCAATCTCTGGGATTCCGGATTCAGTCATATGAATAGCGTCAAATGGACAAACAGCGACACAACTTCCATATCCCAGACATCCAAAACGACAACTCTTAATCCCTCCATTAGCAGTTAGAGCTTCCCTACAGTCATTTACTCCATAATACTGAGCTCTAACTGGAGCCACATCATGAGTTCCATGACACATGATATGAGCTGTCATTGGTTTTTCCTCTTCATCGACTTCCTGTCCCATAATTTCACCAATCTTAGCAGCAACCGCAGCACCACCAACTGGACAGGCATTAATCTGAGCTTCTCCTTTTACGATTGATTCAGCTAAGGCATCGCAACCTGGATAACCACATCCGCCACAATTGGCTCCTGGAAGTTCAGCTCTAACTAAAGGAACTCTTTCATCCTGTTTAACTTCAAATATTTTAGAAGCTAGTGCTAAACCGGAACCAAATAATAAACCCATGGCACCTAATACAAGTACAGGAATTACTATTTCCATAATTTATATTCTTTCTAGATTATATATTTAACATTCCTGAGAATCCCAGGAAGGCAATTGACATTAAGCCAGCTGTTACTAAAGCAATTGGAAATCCCTGCATAGGTTCAGGAATTCCTGAAGTTCTTAACTTTTCACGAACACCCGCAAAAAGAACAATAGCTAAAGTAAATCCTAAAGCACCGGCAACGCCAAAAGCGACAGATTCGATAAAGTTATAACCATTTTGAATATTTAAAAGAGCTGCACCTAAAACAGCACAG
>CANQNI010000173.1 GCA_947625175.1 uncultured Eubacteriaceae bacterium
TTGGAGTATCTACAATTATGATTGCTCAAATGTTTAATAGAGATATTAAAGAAATAGAAGCAATTATTAATGGAAATTAAACAATCAGAATTACAGCTCTTATCTGTATTAATATAAAAATTTAAAATCTTAAATTACAAATAAGAGCTTTTAATAATTCAGATATTTAGATTTATTAATTACTTCATGTAATAAGTTTTCTCTTTTGAATATTATTAAAAATTTTCAGATAGATAGCTTGAAATAGCAAGGAAAGTATTATTGAAATTACCGCTACGCAGAAAGTTGTAATATCAGCTAAAATAAGGTTTGGACTAATTAACCAATTTTTAACCCCTGGACAAACTAACTGAAAGAATTCAATTGGAAATTTATGCCATAATAAAATTGCTAGTGTATTCCTCCCAATATATTCCATAATAGAATTATGATCAATTAAGAAACTGATTATAATAAAAACCATACTAAGACAGAAAGCTGAAATAATATACAGATATACATATTTTCCATATAAATCTACCATAACAGAGATACTTCCATTATAGAGTCCTATCCGGTAACCAACTAAAAAAAGTAAAATAGCTAAGACGATTAAAGTTGGTTTACTTTTTTTCTTGAGTTTATATAAAGATTTCTTTAATAAAATTCCTAAAAAGATCCAGACTAACATTGATAAAGCAGTTTCAGTCTGAAGTGGTAAAAATACTCTTAATGAAGATAAATAATAACCTAAAGCTGAGAGACCAATGAACAAAGCTACTCTAATGGGTCTATTCTTGATTGCTTCAATTAAATTAGTAATTATTAAAACTACTAGGAGAGCCGGAAGAAACCATAAAGGTCTATTCCACATCATATTACCGGCAGATACATTGGCATAGAGCATTCCATATAAGCAACCTAAAATATCAGGACCATTAAAACCAATGTTAGCCCCAATTACACTTCCCATTAATAGATAAACAACAATACTTATTAATGAAACAATAAAATAAGGAATATAAAGTCTTATTATTTTATTTTTGATAAATTCTAGTTGATTCTCTTTATATGAATAGGTTATTCCAGATAAAAAGAAAAAGAATGGAACATGAAATAAATAAATAAATTGTAATGCTGGATTAGATTCGTCGAAAGTATGACCAATTACTACCAGAAAGATTGCAAAAAATTTGGCGATATCAATCCAGGAAATTCTTTTTTTAGTTTTTAAAGTTTGTGTTTCCATAATTAACATTAAATCGAGTTAGTTTTCGACTTTATGATAAACTATATTATCACTTCCTATAATCTTTTTAATGTGTTTTTCTACATCAAAATCCTGTTCAGTTTCCTTTTTTTGATTTAAATGATGTTTTTGGAGATATTCTTCGTATTCTTGTTTTATTTTAGGGTATACTTTTACATTTCTTCCAAAAGCTTGATTAACTAAATGTTGAACTCTACGATAAAAATCTGTTGTATCAAAAAGAAATCTATACTGTTCATCTAATAGAATAAATAGTCCATTTCTATTATATTTTAGTTCAGAGTTTTCTATTAATTTCTTAATAAGCATTTCGTTTTGCTTTTCAGCTAAATCAATTAGTTCAAGACGAATAGATTTAACATCAACTAAATCTGGTTTAGAAGTTTGCTCTGTCTTTTTAATTAATTTTTCTTTTTCAGCAGTAATAGATTCTTTTTCATTTTGTTCTACCTTAATATCCTTTTTAGGTTTCGATTCATTTTGATTTGGAATTTTAGTAACTTTAGATTTTGTATCAGTTTGGAGAATTATTGGTGTCTTATTTATTACGGAGTTGATAGATTTTACTGAACTCTGATTTTTAATATCGTTAGAACTGATTTCTTCAGAGCATAAACCAAGTAAAGCAGTATTGGTAACTATTTCACTTAATGCGTTAAATCTGAGCCGCGAATAGGCTTTAATTAAAGTGTCTATAATCTGATATAAGTTTTCCTGACTAAACTGATCCTTTAAACTATTAAAACTTTCATCAAAATTATTATCTTTAGTATTAGTTAATTTGTAATAAAGTAAACTTTGAAAGAAATGTGTTAAATCTTCAAGAAGAATCATATCTTCTCTACCCTGACTTCTGTAGGTATTTAAAGCCTTTAAAATTTCAGCTCCATTCTTTTGAGCTAAAAGTTGAGCAATATTTATTAATTGCTCAGTTGGCGCTATTCCTAAAAAATCTTGTATTTCTTCCTTACTAATTTCTTCCCCGGGTAAATTTAAATCGGCACACTGGTCAAGCAAACTAAGAGCATCTCTCATGGAGTGTTGACCTCTTATGGCGATTTCTTTTAATCCGGTATTTTCTATATTAATATTTTCTTTTTGACAAATTTCTTCTAGACGAGTTAAAACTAGATCATCTGAAATTGGTCTAATATTAAATTTTTGACATCGGGAAAGGATAGTTGCCGGAAGACGATGGGCTTCTGTTGTGGCCAGGATAAACATTGCATGACTTGGCGGTTCTTCCAGTGTTTTAAGAAGGGCATTAAAAGCTTCCTTGGTAAGCATATGCACTTCATCGATTATATAAACTTTATATTTACCAACACTAGGTGGATATTTAACTGTTTCTTTTAAATTTCTTATTTCATCTACTCCACGGTTACTGGCAGCATCTATTTCAATAATATTCATATTATTTTCCTGCTCTAATAATTTACAGGTTTCACAGACACCACAAGCCTCCCCGTTTATCGGATTTTCACAATTAACAGCCTTGGCAAATATTTTGGCTATAGTTGTTTTTCCTGTCCCTCTAATTCCAGAGAGAAGATAAGCATGACCAACTCGATCATTAATTATCTGATTCTTTAAAATTCGAATTACAGTATCCTGACCGGATACATCACTAAAATTAGATGGTCTGTATTTTCTATATAATGCTAAGTTAGACATATTTAAAAAAAGCTACCCTTTCGGATAGCTCATAAATTATTCTTCACCTATTGTTGTATCTGGACTTGGTCTATCTGCCCCATCAGCAACGGCTGCATCTGTTTGAGATTCAACACTTCCTTCAGCTTGCCACTGATTAACTGTGTCTTTTCCACTTAATTGATAGTCAGCTGCACCACTTGCTTCTTTAAGTCCATCTATTTCCTGCTCCTTGTCTTCACTAATATCGCTATGAAGCATATCACCTACGTTTGGAGCTCCGTATTGATCTACTACTGAAATTTTAACATCTTCCTGATAAGATTCTGCGACTGTTTGATCAACTGGATGCGTTTCTTCCCCAATTGTCGTAGCAGGTCTAGCATCAGTAGCTCCGTCAGCTACAGCTGCATTAGTTTGGGCTTCTGCACTATTTTGAGCCTGCCACTGATTAACCTGATCTTTTCCATCCAATTGGTAAGCAGCGGCATCACTTGCTTCTTCTAAACCAGTATTTGCTTCTTCTTTAGTTTCAGGAATATCGCTATG
>CANQNI010000174.1 GCA_947625175.1 uncultured Eubacteriaceae bacterium
ATCCAAGTGATCATACTTATAAATATATTGACGCGGATGGTAATATTATTAATAAAAATGTTTCAGATACTCTAAGTAGTAATTTCTGGTATACAAATGAACCTTCTTATTATGATAATGGTATAGATAATGGCGGTGGTTTTGACGAGACAGTTCTAACCATCTCGAAAATTAATGATGTTTGGTATGGTAATGATTCCAATGCTTATCTCAATAAAAACTACCCAAACTTTAAGAATAAAATTGGTTATATAATTGAATACGATAATTACTATAAATAAAACCGGTCGAATCTGACCGGTTTTATTTATTCTCCTTCAGTTTCATTTTCGACGGAACTTTCATTTTCTTCTTTGGCTTTATCAGCCCATTCATCAGGTGATGTAACAGCTGAATCTTCACTATTACCAAGATTTTCAATAGTTTGTCCCGTATCAATTACAGCATCTTCAAATTCGTATTTTCCATCTCTATCATAATCAGTCGGTTCATTTTCAGAATTTTCACTTTTAATTTCAATATTATCCGTTCCTTCTGCAGCTCCTTCAGGATATTCCGTGCTAACAGTACTATAAGAGGAATCTAAATCTTCATAATCGAGACTATTTGGTTTATCAGCTGCTTCCTGAACTCCTCCAAAAATCCCTGTAGCGGTTGAAAAGAGAGCGACACCTTTAGCAAATCCATCTAGAGCACCCTGAAATTTATCTTTGAGGCTTTTATGACTATCATTTGATTCTGAAGAATCAATTTTTTTATCAAAATCATCTTTTTGTTCAGATTGTTCATTCTTTTCGTCAGTTTCAGATTTATCTTCTTTTGTATCCTTCTTAGTTTCTGATTCACTTACGTCATTATTTTGACTTAATTCTTCAAATTTATCATTATAATCCTGCTTAGAAGTTTCAAAATCCTTCTTATCCTGAGCTTCCTGTGGAGTATTTACTTCAGATGAATTTTGCTCATTAAAATTATCTAAACGTCTCATTATTTCACCTTTTAAAAAAAGCCAGATCTGTTAAACAGATCTGACTTTAGATTATTTCTTTGGGGATATAAGCCATAAAGTAAATCGGAATATTCCAATTGTACAGAAAATAACGGCTTTAACAAAATACTTTGAAGACCAGGCAGTTACGTTTCCCAGCCCATTTACCGCTGTCTCAAGACGTCCCGTTTGACCGGTTACTATCGTCTTATTTATCTGCCAGACGGGTCTGAAACTAAAGAATACAAGAAGAGCAGCTATCGCATAAACAATAATTCCAAGAGGTTGGAAAAAGAACATAAAAAGAGTTCCATAAAGTAGTAAAGAAATAATGCTATTAACATTCCAACTATTCCATTCTCTTTGATTATAGAATCTGGCGTTATCTAATTCTTGTCTGGTATTATCATCATCGTATACCTGATTGGCTTTCGAATTAATATTAATAACAGAATTAACAGCGTTTTTATCAGCTAGAAAACGACCACCAGTTTCTGGGTCCTTCATATAATAAACATTAGTATAATCATTTAAGTTATAGGCTGACTCTCTTCTAAAATCCATATCTTCTGGATTCTTATCCAAATATGAATCAATCTCCTGAATAGCTAAAGTTTCATCACCCTTTTTTAAATGTAGAAAAACCTGTTCACTATGCCCGATTGACATATCCGGAGCTGATTCAAGAAGTGCATTCACCCGACGTTGAGCATCATCAAAATCCTGGCCATAATTTGAAGCTACTCTTGCTGATAACCAAAGAAGAGGTAAATCTTCTTCATATAGACTCAATCCTAAATCAATAGCTTCTAAAGATTCTGGATAATGATCTGTTTCATAATAACAGCGAGCTAAAATTTCATAAGCTTCCGGATCATTAATAGAGTTTTCAACCGCTTCTAACGGGTTTTCCTGAGCTAAAAGAAGTTCTCCTTTACGATAATATTCACGAGCTTTATCTAAAACCGTTTGAAGTTGTTCTTCTTCTTCGTCCTGGAACATATTTTGGTCATAAGCTTTTTGAAGATCTTTATCATAATCTTTTCTTTTATCTTCTTTTACAAGAGTTTTAAAAGCTTCAGTAATTGTTTTTCGCACATCTAAGATAAGACTTCTGGATTCAGGGTCCTGGGTAGTACTAAGTCGTTTATTCCAGAGCGAATCTAACTGGTTCAAATATTTACGAATTCCCTTACAATCCAGAGTTCTATCAATATCCAACTCCTTATAATAATCAATTGCTACTTCCATAATAAAAACCTGTTTATTCTCCACTTATATCTAGTGTACTGATTTTGAGTTGATTCTGTTTAACTTCTTCTTCTGTTAAGTTAGCTACTCTATCAATGTACATTTCACCTAAATCCTGATTTTTATCAGCATCAAATACATTAACATGAATAATTGAATTATCATCACAAGAGATTGTGATTTGAATTGGAACAATCTGTTCACGCGGAGCTATTTCAATTTCAGTTTCACCAATTACAGTAATATACTGAACATCCTCATCCTCACCCTGAGTAACAGAAATATTTAGGTTTTCCTGAAAAGGAACCGAAGTTGTAAAATTAGCAGAAAATTCTGCTGGAACCTTAGTATTTTTTGGTAAAACTACTGTATTAAACGGATTATTGTTATCATCATAAGCAATTATTCCTATACCATGTGATGTAACATCTGAGAAGGAATATTGTTTTCCTGTATCGGGAATATCAATATCAAAAGAAGGAGTAGGTGTTCCCGAGTCAGTTGATACCGGCGTAGTTTCTGGATTTTCCTTATATTGTTTTACCTTATCAAGAACATGATAAGCCGCTCCAATGGCTACTGCTTCATCAGCATGAACCTCATTTGAAGGTTCAAGTCCTGTCTCTTCTTTAATAGTATCCTTAACCAAAGGTACTCTGGTTGATCCACCAACCAGTAATATTTTATCCAAATCGGAGTAATCGAGTCCAGCTTCATCACAGGCTTCCATAACACTACTTACCGTTCTAAAAAGTAATGGCTCAATAAGATCTTCAAAGTCTTCTTTAGTTAAAGTATATTTAAATGGTCTTCCACCAATGTTAAGCATAATATTGGTTTTATTTTTACTTGATAAAGATTTTTTTGCTGTTTCAGCTTTAAGTTGTAAATCTTGTTTAGCTACTGGGTCAGATTCAACATTAAGACCTTGAGCACTGGCAGCCTGACTAACTGCATCAATAATAGCCTGATCAAAATCATATCCACCAAGCATACTATCTCCAGCAGTTCCCAGAACCTCTATATCATCTTGATCAAATTTCATAACAGTAACATCGAATGTTCCTCCACCAAGGTCATAGATCATAACTGTTTGTTCTTGATCAGATCCTTTTGAGATTCCAAAGGCTAATGCAGCTGCAGTTGGTTCATTAATAATAGCCAAGACATTAAGACCAGCTATTTTACCAGCATCCATAGT
>CANQNI010000175.1 GCA_947625175.1 uncultured Eubacteriaceae bacterium
AGCGCAGAATCTCTCCGAAGGAGAGGCGAGAAGCCCCTTCTTCAAAGCTCCTCAGAGCTTAAGGAGGGGTTGTTCACCATGATAAGATGTTTCATTTAAGACAAATCTATTAACTGCCATTAATTACCTCCTACTTAATCTAATTTATATTACAGCAAACGTTTTCTTAAATATTAAAAAAATTTCTATTGACAATAGTTGATTAACTCTTTAAAATTGTTTAGGATTGCGCGGTGAGATGTCTGAGTGGTCTAAGGTGCACGCCTGGAAAGCGTGTGTACGTGAATAGCGTACCGAGAGTTCGAATCTCTCTCTCACCGCCATTTTTTATTTCTCTAAAAAATATCCTATATTTATTACTCTAAATCTAATCAAAACTCTTTTAATTAAAAAAATAATTTCTTTTTTAAACTACTATATTTTCCTATAATAGAATATAAATTACTAAACTTTATCTATAAAAAATTTTTTAAGCTATTAAAATTAATTATTTATGATTTTATTTTACTTTATTTAAATCTGTTTGAATAACTCTAACGTTAATTTTAAAGTTATTCGTTTACTTGTGTTATTTTTAATTATCGTCGTCTATAATAATTTTAAGAAAAAAATATATTTTAGATTAAGGAATTTTAATGGGAAATATTTTAGCTGTTGGAGTTACCATAGTTATATTTATAATCCTCTTATTAATAGGTTTAGCTATAGGTTTATATATTCTTAATAGTTTAGGATTATATGCATTAGCGAAAAATAGAGGATTAGATAATTGTTGGTTAGCATGGATTCCTATTATTAATTTATATTTAATTGGTGAGTTAACCGGTAATGTTATGTGGGGAATAAAAGAATCCCGATGGATTTTAGTTTTAGCTCCATTTGTTATAGGATTCATAACAATGACTGGTATAGGTGTAATTATTTCCTTTCCTTTAAGTATAGCTTACTCGGTTTACTACTTTATGGTTTTGTTTCGTCTTTACAGAATTTATAATCAAAATAATGCTGTTCTCTTTTTAATTCTCGCAATTCTTTTTCCAGTAACAAGACCTATATGGATCTTTATTATTAGAAATAAACAACCTGATTTAGTTATTTTAAATAAATATATTAACCAGGTTAATGAATCAAATATAATTTCAGAACAAAATTCAAATAATGAAATAGTTAATCCAGTTGATCCTATAGAAACTACTACTATAAATCGAAGAACTGATCCATATGAAATTAAAATGAAACATGAGAATTTAAGTGATGAATCAAGCAGTTTAAATGAAATTAATCAAAATATTGAAGAAATCAACAAAAATGCTCAAAAGGAAATAGATGAAAATCCGAAGGATGGAGAAATCCACCTTCATTTATAAATAATGGAGATATAAATGGAATTTGCTAAATTAGGGAATACAGATTTAATAGTTTCAAGACTTTGTCTTGGATGTATGGGTTTTGGAGATGCTCAACAAGGTCAACATGACTGGACTTTAAATCAAAAAGAAACAAAAGAAATTATAAAGAAAGTTTTAGATACTGGTGTGAATTTCCTTGATACCGCTATAGGTTATTCAAATGGAACAAGTGAAGAGTATGTAGGAAAAGCTTTAAAAGAATTAACGCAAAGAGATAAAGTTGTTATAGCAACTAAATTTTTACCTCGTTCAGAAAAAGAGATTCAAAAAGGTGAAGAACATATTAAAAAATCCTGTGAAACCAGTTTAAAGAATTTGGGAACTGATTATATCGATTTATATATTTACCATATGTGGGATTATCAAACTCCTTTATTTGATATTATGCAAGGACTTAATAATTTGATAAAAGAAGGTAAGGTTAGAGCTCTGGGTATTTCGAATTGTTTCGCCTGGCAATTAGCTGAAGCTAACTCCTTAGCTGATAAAGAAAAATTTGAACCTTTTAATTGTGTTCAGGGTCATTACAATTTAATATTCCGTGAAGAAGAAAGAGAAATGATTCCATACTGCCATATGAAAAATATTGCTTTAACCCCCTATAGTTCTCTGGCTGCCGGTAGGCTTTCTAGAACTCCTGATGCTAAACCAACCAACAGGTTTAATAAAGATAACTATGCTAAAGGTAAATATGATGCTACTCAGGACGAAGATCAGAAAATTATAAACAGGGTATATGAATTATCACAAAAATATAAATGCAGTATGTCTGCTATTTCTTTATCCTGGTTACTTTCAAAGGTAACCTCTCCAATAGTAGGAGTTACGAAGAAGAATCAGATTAAAGTCTTTTCTGAAGTATTCGATCTTGATATATCCCCAAAAGATTTAGCTTATTTAGAACAACCATACGTTCCACATGAATTAGTTGGAGTCATGAAAGATAATAATCCATATCTAACTACAAGACATTAAAAGGAGTTTATTTTATGAAAGCTAATTTAGAATGGCTTACTAATCCGGAAATCTTTCAGGTAAATAGAGAAGAACCACATTCTGATCATATCAGTTACAGTTCAATTGACGAAATTAAACTAGGTAAAACAAGTTTGCGCCAGTCATTAAATGGGAAATGGTATTTTCTTTTTAGTGAAACTATTGAAGAAGCACCGAATGATTTTTATCTTAATGATTATCCGCTCGACAACTTTGGCTTAATAAATGTACCTGGGCATATTGAGTTACAGGGATATGGAAATATTCAGTATATAAATAAATTATATCCATGGGATGGTCACTCTCAAATCTTACCTCCTGAAATTGACTATAATCGGACAACAGTTGGAAATTATATTCGGTATTTTAAGTTAGATAAAAATTTGAAGGACAAAGATGTTTATATTAGCTTTCAAGGTGTAGAAAAGAGTTTTTTTGTTTGGCTTAATAATCATTTCATAGGTTATAGTGAAGATTCATTTACTCCTTCTGAATTTAACCTAACTCCATATTTAAAAGAGGGTGAAAATAAACTAAGTGTTCAAGTTTTTCAAAACAGTAGCGCTAGTTGGCTTGAAGATCAGGACATGTTCCGATTTTCTGGTATCTTCCGTGATGTTTATCTTTATGCTAAACCTGAAATTCATATTGATGATATCTGGTATAAAACTGAAGTTGATAATAAAGATGGAATATTAACCATTAGACTCAAAATTTCTAATTACCAAAAGGATTCTCAAATTCAATTTTCATTGACCTCTCCAGATAAAAAAGAATTAATAAAAGAAAATTTAGTTTTAACGGAAAAGGAAAACTGCTTATATTCTCAGAGTTTTAAAATTCCAGATGTAATGTTATGGGATTATAATACGCCTAACTTATATTCAACCCTATTAACCGTTAAAAATAATCAGGGAAAAGTGGTTGAAGTAGTTCCCTATGAAATAGGATTTAGAAAATTAGAACTTAAAGATGGAATAATAAAATTAAATGATGAACGTCTTATTATTAAAGG
>CANQNI010000176.1 GCA_947625175.1 uncultured Eubacteriaceae bacterium
CTGTAACTCCTATCCCCATCTTTTTGCATCGTTTAACGACAGCTTTAGTATTTTCAAAAATTTTACTTATATCAATTTCTAATCTAGGATAATTATGGATTGTACTCATTTTGTTTTAAATGATTAAATTTAAATTATTTTATCTTAAAGTGGACAGGTTAAAAATAGGAAATACTTAAATTGACATAATAGATACTATTTTAATAAAATATAGTTTCGAGATTTAAATGATAATAACGAAATTCAAAATATGTAGGAGTTTGAATTGAAAGATAAATATAATCCAGATGTTATAGAAAAAAAATGGCAAAAATACTGGGAGGAAAACAAAAGTTTTAATCCCTCTGATGATAAAGATAAAGAAAAATTCTACGCTTTAATTGAGTTTCCTTATCCTTCTGGAGCAGGCCTTCATGTAGGTCATGTTAGAGCTTATACTTCACTTGAAATTCTTTCTCGTAAAAGAAGAATGGAAGGTTATAATGTTTTATTTCCAATAGGATGGGATGCTTTTGGTCTTCCAACTGAAAACTATGCTATTCAAACTAAACAACATCCAAGAATTGTAACAGACAAGAATATTGCTTTTTTTACTGATCAATTAAAACGGATTGGTTATTCCTTTGCCTGGGATAATGCTGTTGATACAACTGATCCTGATTACTATAAATGGACCCAGTGGATCTTTTTACAGCTTTACAAACACGGTTTAGCCTATAGGGACCGTACTTATATTAATTTTTGTACCAACTGTAAAGTTGTTTTGGCTAATGAAGATTTTAGAGATGGTAAATGTGACCGATGCGGTTCTGATGTTATTCAGATGGAAAAGGATGTTTGGTTCTTAAAAATTAGAGATTATGCTGAAAAACTACTTGAAGGCTTGGAAGATGTTGACTATCTTCCACGAGTTAAGTTAGAACAGGAAAACTGGATTGGTAAATCAACTGGAGCTGAAGTTGATTTTAAAGTAAGTGGAACTGAAGAACCATTAAGAATATTTACAACTCGACCTGATACTCTCTTTGGAGCAACTTTTATGGTAATGGCTCCAGAACATCCTTTAATTGATGAACTAAAAGACCAGATTAATAATATGGATGAAGTTCTAGATTATCGCGATAAAGCTTCACATAAGACAGAGTTTGAACGAGTACAACTAGCTAAAGATAAAACTGGGGTTAAAATAGACGGAATTACGGCCATTAATCCAGTTAACAATAAAGAAATTCCTATCTTTATATCTGACTACGTCATGATGGGTTATGGAACTGGAGCTATTATGGCTGTTCCGGCTCATGATACTCGTGACTATGAATTCGCCAAAAAATTTGATCTACCAATTGTTCAGGTAGTTGAAGGTGGTGATATTCAAAAGGAAGCCTATACAGATGTTTCCTCTGGAATTATGATGAATTCAGATTTCCTGGATGGTCTTCCAGTTGAAGAAGCTATTCCAACTATAATTGAATGGCTGGAAGAAAAAGGTCTTGGTGAAAAAACAATTAATTATAAAATGAAGGATTGGGCTTTCAATCGTCAAAGATATTGGGGAGAACCATTTCCGATTATTTATTGTGATGATTGTGGGATCGTTCCAGTTCCAGAAGAAGATTTACCTGTTCTCCTACCTGAAGTTGAATCGTATGAACCAACATCGACCGGTGAATCACCACTAGCCAATATACCTGAATTTGTTAATACAACTTGTCCAAAGTGTGGAAAACCTGCTAGAAGAGAAACAGATACTATGCCTCAATGGGCTGGTTCTTCCTGGTATTTCTTAAGATATCCGGACAATAAAAATCCAAATGAGTTAGCTTCGAAAGAAGCTTTAGAATACTGGACTCCTGTAGACTGGTATAACGGTGGGATGGAGCACGTTACCCGACACTTACTTTATTCCCGTTTCTGGCATCGCTTCCTGTATGATATTGGAGTAGTCCCAACTAAAGAACCTTATAAAAAACGAACCACTCAGGGACTTATTTTAGGTTCTGATGGGGAAAAGATGTCTAAGTCTAGAGGAAATGTTATTAACCCTAATGATATTATTGATGAATACGGAGCAGACACCTTAAGAGTTTATGTTATGTTTATAGGTGATTATGAAAAACCTGCTCCCTGGTCTGAAAATGGGGTTAAAGGAGCTAGAAGATTTTTAGATAGGGTATATAAACTAGATGAAAAGCTGGTTGAAGATGATAACTATTCAGCAGAACTTGAAAGTTTAATGCATAAAACTATTAAGAAAGTTAGTGAAGATATTGAAGATATGAAATTTAATACTGCAATTGCTTCTCTCATGACTTTACTTAATGAGTTTAATAAACAAGAAAGTATTACTTCAGCAGAATATCAGGATTTTCTAAAACTGCTCTATCCATTTGCTCCTCATATTACCGAAGAACTTTGGCAACAAAACGGATTTGAAAAAACAATTAGTGAAAATGATTGGCCAACTTATGATGAAAGTAAAACTATAGAAGATATTATTGAACTTCCAGTTCAGATTAACGGAAAAGTAAGATCTACTATTAAAGTAGCTAAAGAAGCTGAAGAAAATGAAGCCGTAAATCTGGCAAAAGAAGATGAAAAAATAAAAAAATATACAGACAATAAAGACATCTTTAAGATAATCTACCGTCCTGGTAAGATTTTAAATTTAATTATCAAATAAATGAAAAAGGTTTTACTTTATACAGATGGTGGTTGTAGAGGTAATCAGAAAAGAAAAAATGTTGGAGCTATTGGTGGAATTTTAATACATCCAAAAACTGGTGCAGAAAAAGAATATTCTGAAGCTTTCAAAAATACTACAAATAATAAGATGGAGATTCTTGCAGTAATTAGAGGATTAGAACTTTTAAAAGAACCTTGTGAAGTTGATATTTATTCAGATTCAGCTTATCTGGTTAATGCTATTAATCAGAATTGGTTAAAAAGCTGGAAAAAGAATAAATGGACTAGAAAAGGTAAACCTCTAAAGAATGTAGATCTTTGGCAAAAACTTGATAGTTTAATGCAAAAACACAAAACTTCGTTTCATAAAGTCAAAGGCCATGCTAATAATGAATATAACAACATAGCTGATGATCTGGTAAATGATGCAATGGATGAAATGGAAGATCAATTATGAAAGTAGTAGTAGGGATGTCAGGCGGCGTGGATTCTTCTGTTGCCGCTTTACTTTTAAAACAACAAGGACACGATGTTATTGGTGTCTTTATGAAAAACTGGGAAGAAAAAGATGAGAATGGCGTCTGTACCAGTACTCAGGATTACGAAGATGTTCAACGAGTTTGTGAAGTTCTAGATATTCCATATTATACAGTTAATTTTACGCAACAATATAAAGATAGAGTCTTCAGTTATTTTCTTGATGAATATCAAAGTGGTCGAACCCCTAATCCTGA
>CANQNI010000177.1 GCA_947625175.1 uncultured Eubacteriaceae bacterium
CATATAATTATCTGAGATTAAAGTGATATCTATTAATCTTTAGCTAGTTCGGCTAAGCATTAACCTAATTCATAAGCTTTTTAGATTCCTTAACGAAGCAGATATAGACAACTGTTTAAAATTTTTTCTTTATATTGAATCACCCATATTTCGTTTCTAATCATTATTTTCCTACATAAATTCTAAAAATTATTAAGATAACAGAAGTATTCTTAAAATAATAGATTGAAATTGAAAAGAATAAATAAGATAATTTTCTCATAATTACTCCTTAATTAATGAATTAGTTTTACTATGTATGAATTAATAACTAAAGAAAATCATTTTAAATAAAATAGTTCTTCAATAACCTTATAAGAGAGTAATATCTAGAACAATTATAATATAGAGACTCATTTTATTGATTATAACTAATTTGAATAAAATTAATTAAATTTAAAGAAAACGTGCTAAAATACTAGCATAATTCAAGCAAAATATAGTTTAGATTTTTCTTAACTGATTATATAGATTAGAAACAGGTAAATAATATGGAGCCTTTAGGCGTTAATGAAATAAGAGAGAAATTTCTCAGTTTTTTTGAATCAAAAGATCATACTAGACTTAAAAGTTTTTCACTAGTACCAGTAAATGATGAAAGTTTATTATTAATCAATTCTGGTATGGCCCCTCTAAAACCATATTTCACTGGTGATGAAATTCCTCCTAATGTCAGAATTACTACTTGCCAAAAATGTATTAGAACACCTGATATCGAAAACGTTGGATTAACTTCCCGCCATGGAACTTTCTTTGAAATGTTAGGTGATTTTTCTTTCGGCGATTACTTTAAAGAAGAAATAATTCCATGGAGTTGGGAATTCTGTACTGAAGTTATGGGGTTAGATCCCGAAAGACTTTATGTAACAGTTTACCAGGATGATGATGAAGCTGAAAAAATCTGGTATGAAAAAGTTGGAGTTCCAATGGATCATATTTCCCGACTAGGGAAAGAAGATAATTTCTGGGAACACGGAACGGGACCTTGTGGACCATGTTCAGAAATCTATTATGATATGGGAGAAGAATTTGGATGTGGTAAAGAAGATTGTAAACCAGGGTGTGATTGCGACCGTTTCGTAGAATTCTGGAACTTGGTATTTTCCCAGTTTGATCGTCAAGAAGACGGAACTTATGAAGATTTAATTCAGAAAAATATAGATACAGGTATGGGTCTTGAACGTCTTGCTGTAATAATGCAGGGCGTTAATAATATTTTTGAAATTGATACAGTCAAACACGTTTTAGACACCATAGCCGATATGGCCGGAGTTGAATATGGTCAGGATAATAAGAAGGATATTTCTCTAAGAGTAATAACTGATCATATTAGAAGTGTATCCTTTATGTTGGCTGATGGAATTATTCCAGGAAATGAAGGAAGAGGATACGTTCTAAGAAGACTTTTAAGAAGAGCGGTCAGACACGGAAGATTATTAGATTTAACTGAACCTTTCCTTTATAAACTTGCTGAAGAAGTTATCAAAACATCTTCTGATGCTTATCCTGAACTAAAGACAAAAGAAGACCAAATTAAAAAAATAATTAAAATAGAAGAAGAACGCTTCCAGGAAAGACTTGATCAGGGTTTAATTATTTTAGAAGAAGAAATAAATAGACTCAAAGAAAATGGAGAAAAGATCTTCCCTGGACAGAGTGCTTTTAAACTTTATGATACTTACGGTTTTCCAGTTGATTTAACCAAGGAAATTTTAACTGAGTCTCAGATGAAACTGGATGAAGAAACCTTTAATCAACAGATGGAAGAACAGCGAGAAAGAGCAAGAAAAGCTAGAGCTGAAAAAGATATAGCTGTTTTTGCTGATGATCCGTTTAATCCATTAGGAAATGAAGCCGTAACTCAATTTACCGGTTATGGAAATTATACTGAGCCTGGAAAATTAATCGGTCTTATTAAGAATGATGAAATAGTTAATACGGTTAATGAAGGAGATCAGATACTCGCTTTACTCGATAAAACACCATTATACGCAGAATCCGGTGGACAAACTGGTGATTTAGGTACAATAGTTAGTACAGATGGTGACTCATTAATTAAAGTTGAAGATGTTAAAAAAGGTAGTTTAGGAAGACACATTATTTCCGGTACGGTTAAAAACGGTGTTTTTAATACCGGTAATATGATTATTTCAAATGTAGATACTAAAAACCGTTTTGCTACTCAGCGTAATCATACTTCAACTCATTTATTACAGAAAGCACTTAAGATAGTTTTAGGAGATCATGTTGAACAAGCCGGTTCTTATGTATCTCCTGAAAGATTACGTTTTGACTTTAACCATTTCGAAGCAATGACGCCTGAGGAAATAAAACAAGTTGAAAACATAGTCAATGAGAAAATTTTAGAAGGACTTCCTGTTACTGCTACTGAAATGCCTATCGAAGAAGCTCATAAATTAGGAGCTATGGCTTTATTTGGAGAAAAGTATGGCGATATTGTTAGAGTGATTCAGGCTGGTGATTTTTCTGCTGAACTATGTGGAGGAACTCATGTAAACAATACTGCTGACATAGGATTTTTCAAAATAAAAAATGAATCCGGAGTTGCCGCCGGGATTAGAAGAATTGAAGCTGTTACAGGGCTTAACGCTTTAGATTATGTTAATTCGTTAGAAGAGACTTTAAATCAAGCAGCCCTGAGAGTTAAAACTAATCCGGAAAATGTTCCTGAACGAATAGATGAGTTACAAAATTCATTAAAAGAAAAAGATTACGAAATTAACCAACTTAAAAAACAGTTAGCTGGTAATATTGTTGATGAAATAATAGATCAGGCTATTTCATTAGAAAACGGAGTTAAAGCTGTTATTACTGAACTCAAGGATGTGGATGTTGCTGAAATGAGAGATATTTCAGATAAGATAAGAGATAAACTAGGTTCAGGAATAGTTCTTCTAGCGGTTAATAATAATGGAAAACTAAACTTTATTGCTTCAGCAACTAAAGATTTGGTTAAAAAAGGATTCAATGCAGGAAACTTAGTTCGTGAAACTGCTAAAATCACTGGTGGTGGCGGCGGTGGTCGTCCCGATATGGCTCAAGCAGGTGGTAAGAATCCAGAAAAGTTGGATGAAGCTCTAAAAGCTGCACCTGAATTAATAAATAAAATGTTTAAAAAGTAGGGAAGGAATTATGGATAATTTTCAAGAAGGAACAATCCTGTTTGATGTAGATCGTGAAAAAATGAACCGTATCGATAAAAACATGGTGCTTGTAAAAGATGCATTACTGGAGAAAGGATATAATCCAATAAATCAAATAGTTGGTTATATCATGTCCGGTGATCCAACTTATATAACTAGTTATAATGAAGCAAGAACTTTAATACAGA
>CANQNI010000178.1 GCA_947625175.1 uncultured Eubacteriaceae bacterium
TATCTATAATTTTATACCGGCCATTTAAAACTTTACCGATCATTAACTGCCTCCTTTGTCGAACTTGAATAATAAGACAGTAATATTATCATTCCCACCATTTTTATTAGCTAAATTTATCAATTCTTTTACTGCATCTTGTAAATTATTATTATTAACAATATCTAAGATTTTAGTTTCGTTTACCATGTTATATAAACCATCGGTACAGACAAGATAAATGTCATCCGGATCGATTTCGTAATTATATAAATCTATTTTTACTCTTGAGTCCGTTCCTAAAGCTCTGGTAATAACATTTCTTTGAGGATGGTCTTGGACACTTGAATCATCTAAACGACCTTCATCTAATAATATTTGAACTAATGAATGATCTTTAGTTAATCTAGTAATACTGTCTTTAGTTATTTTATAAGCTCTACTATCCCCTATCTGGGTAATACTGAGATTTTTATCATCTAAAATACAAAGAGTTAGAGTTGTGGCCATTCCACTTAATTCCGGATTATGAATGCTACTTCTAACAATTTCAGAATTAACCTCGTTTATAAAGTGATCCATATCGGAATAGCTGAAATAATCGTTTACTTTGTATAAATTCTCACTAATATAATTAATTGCTAATTGACTGGCAATCTCACCAGATCGATGACCACCTAAACCATCAGCAGCAGCGAAGATATAATATTCTTTACCATGATTATCAATCATTGCAGCTAAACAAGCATCTTGATTAATTTTTCGTTTGGCTCCGATATTAGTAGAATATGCGCAATTCACTCTCATATTTCAAGTTCCTGATTTCTTAATTGACCACAGGCTGCTTCGATATTTTTGCCATTTTTTCTCCTAATTGTACTTATTAAACCCTGTTTATTCAATATCTCAGCAAACAATTTTACATTATCTCTACTAGGTTTTACCTCTTTTGTTACAGGGTTAAGTGGAATTAGATTTATATGATGAGGAATATTTCCAATTAATTTTTTTAGTTCTAAAGCATCTGCTTCACTATTATTGAAATCAGGAATTACTGTATATTCGTAAGTAACTCTTCTACCCGTTTTATTAAAATATTCTTTAGAAGCATTAATTAATTGATCGATGTTATATCTTTTAGCTATTGGAAGAATTTCTTCTCTTTTATTCTGAAATGGTGAATGTAGAGAAATAGCTAAATTAATTTGTAACTTTTCATCAGCTAAAGCTTTTATTTTATCAACTAAACCACAAGTAGAAAGAGTAATATGGCGTTGTCCAATATTTAGATTCTGATTTGCTAATTTAATAAATTTTAAGACATTATCAAAATTATCTAATGGTTCTCCCATTCCCATTAGAACAATATTTGAAATCTGTTTACCGGAATAATTCTCAATAGCTATAATTTGACCGGCAATCTCTTCAGCAGTAAGATTTCTATCTTTTCCATTTTTTCCAGAAGCACAAAAAGTACAACCCATAGCACATCCAACCTGAGTTGATAAACAAACTGAATTTCCAAAAGAATAATTCATTAAAACAGCTTCAATTAATTTATCATCTTCCAGTTTAAGTAGATATTTTTGAGTTCCATCTTCCGGATCAGTTAATACCTTTATTACTTCTGGATGGTGGATCATATAATTATTATTTAACTGATTAATAAAACTCTTTGGAAGATTTGAACATTCTTCAAGATTTAATACTTTTTTATTATAAAGCCACTCATAAAGCTGTTTACCTCTAAACTTCCTTTCACCGAAATTTAAAGCTATCTCTTCTAATTCTGGAAGACTTTTTCCAAATAAATTAATTTTTTCTGATAATGGCATAATAAAACCCGTCACTATTATCTAAATAAGATGTTTGATGTTGTGAGTTTATTTTAAACTGATCACCGAACTCTTTTTGAACCTCTTTAATAACATTTTCATTTTCATCGGGATTAACAGTACAAGTAGAATATAGAAGCATTCCACCAGGTTTTAAATATTTAAAGGCATTAGTTAAAATTTGCTTTTGATTCTTTATTAATTCTTTAATATCTTCCGGATTCTGCTTATAGCGAATTTCCGGTTTTCTTCTAACAATTCCTAATCCTGAACAAGGAACATCAACCAAGATCTTATCATAATATTCAACTAAATTCGGATTAAATAAAGAGGCATCCTGAACATCAGTATTAATATTATTAAGTTTTAATCTCGAAGCATTGGCATTAATTAAATCTACCCGATGTTTATGTATATCAAAAGCATCTACCTGGCCTTTATTATTTAATTGTTCTGCAATATGTGTAGTTTTTCCACCTGGGGCAGCACAGATATCTAAAATCAGCTCATTTTCCTTAGGTTCTAATGCTAAACCAATAATAATAGCTCCTTTATCCTGAACTGTTATTAATCCTTTTTTATAAAGAGGTGAATTAGAAATTCCATCTTTAAATGCAGAAGGCTTTGAGACAATTATGGCATTATGACCTAATTCTTCATCTACTTGAGGTTCAGCTCCAATTTTTTTAAGTTCTTCAAAAACTTTAACGAAATTTTTCGGTTTAACTCGAAGATACAAATCTGGAGATTCATTAATTTTATCTAAAATTTCTTTGGTTTTATTCCCATAAGTTTCTTTATAGATATTAATTATCCAATTTGGAAGTGAATATCTTATTTCAGGATTTTTATTATTATTAATTTCATCAATTAATTTTTCTTTATTTCTAATTATATTTCTTAAAACCCCATTAGTCATTCCAGATAAACTTTTACTAACTTTTCTTATTTGGTTTACAGCTTCATTAACAATCGCATAATCTGGAACTCTATTTAAAAATAATATTTGAAATACTGCTAATCTTAAAATCCACTTAGCTTCTGGCTTGAATTTGTTAAATCCTTTTTTAATAAATTGATTTAGGATAAAGTCAATTGAAATAAGATGTTGTAATGTTCCGTAAACTAAAGTAATAAATAAGTTTTGATCCTGTTTTTTTATTTGATGTTCTTTAATTGATTGATTAACCTGTAAATTAGAAAACGCCTGTTCTTGAGAAATCTGAACAAGCGTTTGTAATGCTTTATCTCTAACATTCATTTTTTAAATGAACCTTTAAATTAACGTCTATTTCGAATCACTAATAATCTCATTAAATTACTTAAAGCCATAAACATACTAGCTACATAAGTTAATGCAGCTGCTGTTAAAACTTTTTTAACCCCTTGTATTTCATCATTATCTAATAAGTTTTGTTCTTTTATTGCTTTAACTGCTCTTCTGCTAGCATCAAATTCAACTGGTAAGGTAATTAGATAAAATAATAAAGAAACACAAAATAAGATAATTCCAATATCCATTAAGTAGTAGCCCCAGGAACTAGTGCG
>CANQNI010000179.1 GCA_947625175.1 uncultured Eubacteriaceae bacterium
GCAGGTGAGAAAGCAACCAATAAAGCAATCGATCTATTATCTAATTCTTCTTTAAAAGTTCAAATTGTTAGATTACCGGTAGAACATGATCCAGATAGTTTCATCCGTGAAAACGGTCTGGAGGCTTTTAAAGAATTATTAACAAATGCCGATTCGATTATTGATTATAAATTAAAACAACTAAAAAGTAAGTTTGATCTAAGTAGATCAAACGAATTGATAGATTTTATTATGGCTTGTTGTCTGATTTTAAAAGACTTAAATCCTGTAGAACAGGAAATTTATACTCAAAAAGTTTCTGAAATTTCAGGCATAGAAACAAATGTAATAAAAGAACAATTAGGTAAACTTAAAAGTCAACCTAAAACTAAAAATGTTCCTCCTATAATTAAACATGACATTCCTAAAAGTAAACCATCTCAATCAAGAGCTAGAAGGGTTCCAAAAGAACTAGTAGAAGCACAAAATATTTATCTCAGTTATTGTTTAAAGCATCCTGAATTTATTATATCTTCCAAAATAACAGAAGAAATGCTCGTGGGTAAGTTTTATAAATGGTTATTTAGGCATATTAAAGATTCAGATCTAAACAATTTAACTTTAGAAGAAATTGATAAAAATAATCATGATTATTTAGAAAAGTATCTTCAGTTTAAAAATAGTTCTAAAGAAAGTAATTATAGTATTGCTTCTCAGGCTATAGAAGTTATTAAAAAATACTACCGTCAACTGGAAGTTTCTAAACTGGAGGCAGCTTTAAAGAACGATGATAAAGAAAATCAACAAAATCTTTTTGATAAAATATTGAATTTAAAGAAAGCAGATTGGGTGAATCAATGAAAGCAACAGAAAATCATTCAGAAAAAGATTTAGCATTCTTAGAGAATCTGGACGAGGTCCAAAAGCTTATTGAAGATAGTAAAGATAATAATAATGAATTATCTAGCAAGGAGATTGTTTCAGCACTTGAAGAACTGGATTTAAATTCAGATGATTTTGATGCCATTTATGTTCTCTTACAAAATAAGGGAATTAAAATTAACCAGGATCACGACCATGACCATAATATAGATGATATTAATCTAGCTGAAGTGGATAAAGTCAAAACAGATGACGATGATATGGAAGAAATAGCTCCTGCAGATAATACAGCTTTAATTGAAGCTGCTGAATCCGTTAATGTAAACGATCCGGTTCGTCTATATCTTAAAGAAATTGGTAAAGTTCCACTTCTAACAGCTGAAGAAGAAATGGATCTGGCTAAACGAATGGAAGCAGGAGATGAACAGGCTAAAAAAGATCTTGCTGAAGCTAACTTAAGACTGGTTGTTTCAATTGCTAAACGGTATGTTGGCCGGGGAATGAGTTTTCTTGATTTAATTCAGGAAGGTAATCTTGGACTGATTAAAGCGGTTGAAAAATTTGATTATACTAAAGGTTTTAAATTTTCGACCTATGCGACCTGGTGGATCAGACAGGCTATAACCAGAGCTATTGCTGACCAGGCCAGAACAATCCGTATTCCAGTTCATATGGTTGAAACTATTAATAAATTAATTAGAATTTCCAGACAGCTTCTTCAAGAACTTGGTAGAGAACCAACTCCAAAAGAAATAGGGGATGAAATGGGCTTTACTGAAGAAAAGGTTAGAGAAATTCAGAAAATTGCCCAGGATCCGGTTTCTCTTGAAACTCCAATTGGGGAAGAAGAAGACTCTCATTTGGGAGATTTTATTCCTGATGAAGATGCTCCAGCACCAGCAGAAGCCGCTTCTTTTGCTCTGTTAAAAGAACAATTAATAGAAGTTCTAGGGACTTTAACCGAAAGAGAGGAAAAAGTTCTACGACTCAGATTTGGCCTTGATGATGGAAGAACCCGCACCTTAGAAGAAGTGGGTAAACAGTTTAATGTTACTCGTGAACGTATTAGACAAATTGAAGCAAAAGCTTTAAGAAAATTAAGACACCCAAGTCGTTCTAAAAAATTAAGAGATTATCTCTCCTAAATGTTAACGCAAAGACTTCAGAAAATAATTAATCTAGTAAAACAGGACAGTTCAATAGCTGATATTGGCTCAGATCATGGACTAGTTCCTGTTTATCTTTTAGAAAATAAGATTAGCCCAAGTGTAATAATAACTGATGTAAATGATCAGCCTCTTAATAGAGCAAAAAATTTGGTTAGCTCTAAAGGTTTAGAATCGCAGGCAGATTTAAGACTTGGAAGTGGACTAGAAACTCTCAAAGAAAATGAAGTGGATCAGGTTATTATTGCTGGTATGGGTGGTGATTCTATAATTACAATTCTTAATAATGATTTAGAAAAATCCCATTCCTATAAACAATTTATTCTTCAGCCAATGACTCATACAAAGAAATTAAGAGAATTTTTAGTAAAGAATAATTTTAAAATTATTAAAGAATTTATTATAGAAGATAAAACAACTAAAAAAGAAAGATATTTTAATATTCTCGTTGTTGAAAATGGGTCAAATTTTAAATTAGAACCTTTTGATCTTGAATTCGGACTTGCCAGTCAAATGGAAAAAGATACTAATTATTTTAATTATATTAACTACGAAAGAAATAAGTATCGAAATAGGATAGAAAAAATGCGTAAGTCTGATAATGAAAAAACCAGTAGACGTCGCTTGGAATTTGAGCGGCGTTTTAATTTTTTAAACAAAATTTATGAAAGCTTCGAAAATAACCAAAATAATTGAAGATAATGCTCCCAGAAATTTAGCTGAAAATTGGGATAATGTTGGCTATCAGTTAGGAAAAAAATCAGCTGAAATAAAAAAAGTTCTTTTAACTTTAGACATTACCGATAAAGTAATAGATGAAGCGATTGAAAATGATATTGACCTGATTATCTCTCATCATCCTTTTTTCTTTGGATCTATCAAATCTATCGATTTAGACTCTTATAAAGGAAAACAGATTGAAAAACTAATTAAAAATAATATTACTGTTTATTCAGCCCATACTAATTTAGATAAAGCTGAAAACGGGATTAACCAATTAATTGCTCAAAAACTTGGTTTAAAAGATATAAAACCTCTAAGTCCTGATTCTGTTAATAATAAGTATTTCAAACTAGTTGTTTATGTTCCAACTGATTCTGTTGGTTTAATTAGAAAAGTGTTAGAAAAATTTGAAACAGGTAAAGTTTATGATAATTACCGTAATTGTACTTATTTAATAGAAGGAACTGGAACATTCGAACCAATAAATAATGCCAATCCAACCATTGGTGAACTTAATGAAATAGAAGAGGTTAAGGAAACCAGAATAGAAACGATTATCAATAAGAATCAGATTAATCAAATCTTACCGGAGCTTAAGAAAGTTCATCC
>CANQNI010000180.1 GCA_947625175.1 uncultured Eubacteriaceae bacterium
ATGACGGACCAACTTATGATGTGGCTCTTCAGGCACTAAAAGACGGATACCGTCATATTGATACAGCAGCAGCTTATTTTAATGAATCAGATGTTGGTAAAGCGATTAAAGATAGTGGAATTCCAAGAGAGGATATCTTTATCACTAGTAAGTTATGGCTTTCAGATTATGATAATCCTGAAAAGGGAATAGAACGTTCACTCAAAAATCTTGATACTGATTATATTGATTTATATCTTTTACATCAACCATATGGAAATGTAAAAAAAGCCTGGAAGGCTTTAGAAAAAGCTCAAGCTGAGGGAAAAATTAAATCAATCGGCGTTAGTAATATGACTCCAAATATTTGGAATCAGTTTGTTCCTAATTTTGAAGTAATTCCTGCTGTAAATCAGGTCGAATTTAATCCTTTATTTCAACAAAAAGAATTAAGAGAAATCTTAGATAAAGATAACGTTGTTTTAGAAGCTTGGTATCCGCTTGGACATGGAAATATTGAGTTACTCAATAATCCGGTAATAACTGAAATTGCTCAAAAATACAATAAAAATCCTGGTCAGATTATCCTAAGATTTGAAGTTCAAGATAATGTTGTAACTTTACCAAAATCAACTAATCCAGAACGAATTCAAGGTAATATTGATATATTTGATTTTGAATTAACAGATGAAGAAATGAATAAAATAAGAAATTTAGATACCGGATCAGGTACTCATAATCCAGAAGCTCCTGGAGTCGAAGAAAATTTAAGAACCTTAGTAGTTGAGGATTAAATGAAAAAAAACTTAATCATCTATTATTCACGTAAAGGTGAAAACTATTGGAATGGCGGAATAAAAAACCTTAAAAAAGGTAATTCAGAAAAAGCTGCTGAATATATAGCCGAAGCAATTGGAGCTGATCTGTTTGAAATTGAAACCGAAGAAGAGTATCCAAAAGATTATTATGAAACTATCGAAATAGCTCAGGAAGAACTTAAAAATAATAGTAGACCAAAATTAAAGAAAGAATTAAATGATATTTCAGATTACGATAATATCTTTATTGTTGGTCCTTGTTGGTGGGGAAAATTTCCAATGGCTATCTTTACTCAACTTGAAGCTTTAGATTTTTCAAATAAAAATATTTACCCATTAATGACCAGTGAAGGTAGCGGATTGGGAAATACTATCAATGACATAGCTAAAGCAGCTCCTGGTGGTAAAGTTAATTCAGGTTTAAATATTCATGGAGCCGAAACCGAGAAGCTTAAAAATAAAATTCAAGATTGGGCTAAGAAAAGTATTAGTTAAGTATTAAAAAAGTGATACAGAATATTTACTTATCTGTATCACTTTTTTTTTCATTTTCTTCTAACTCTTTTAAAGCTCTGTTATATTCATCTTCTTTAATTTTTTTTCGATGCCAGATAGCCTTATTTTCCATAAAGGAAACACCTTTTCCCTTAACTGTTTTAAAAATGATTACCTTAGGCTTTCCATTTTTATTTTGAGCTTCTTTAAAGGCTCTTTCAATTTCTATAACATCATGACCATCTTCGACAACAATAGTTTCAAAACCAAAAGCTTTAAATTTATCTACAATTGGATATGGGGAATTAACTTCTTCAAGCGTTCCATCGATTTGTAAATCATTATTATCAATTAAAAGAATTAGATTATCCAAATTCTTATTACTTGCAAACATAGAAGCTTCCCAGATCTGTCCCTCTTCTAATTCCCCATCTCCTAGTAAGGTATAAACATTGTAATCTTTATTATCAATTTTAGCTGCTAAAGCCATTCCAACAGCTGCTGAAATTCCCTGGCCTAAGGAACCAGTAGACATATCAATTCCAGGAGTAAGGTTCATATTAGGATGGCCTGGTAGCAGTGAACCTAATTTCCTTAAATTTAATAATTCTTCTCTCGCAATAATACCCTTTTCGACCAATACTCCATATAAAGCAGGAACTGCATGACCTTTTGAAAGAATAAATCTATCTCGATATGGACTTTGCAAATTATTTAAATCGAGATTTAGAATATTGAAATATAAAACAGTTAAAATCTCAACAATAGAGAGAGAACTTCCTGAGTGACCTGATTGAGCATTATAAACGCTCTTTAAAATAGATTTCCTTACTTCATTAGCTATATGGTTTAATTCTTGTTTATTCATTCTCAATATGAAAACTTAAAGAAATCTAAGTTCCAGCTGAATTATTAAGAATAGTTTAACACTACTATATTAAAATAGTAAAATATTCTTTCATTAAAAGATTTAAATCTATTATTTTAAAATTTATTTAGTAAAAATGAATTAGAAAACTGAAATCCAAAATTTTTCTTTTCTTATTCATTGATTTTAATATTCAAATATTTTCTGAATTTTGAAAATTAATATTAATCTAATATTATTTCATCGATTTAATACAAGTATATTTATATTATTTCCTTTATTTAATGCAAATATATTTGTATTAAATCAAAATAGATACAGAACATTTATTATAAATATTTGATACTATTAGAACGAAATAGGATCATTAACCTAAATCTTATAGAATTTATGATAAAATCCTAAAAATTAAAATTTTTTTCTAATTCAAAAAAATAAAGTGACTAACTCTATTTCTAGAATTAATCACTTCTTTTATTTTGTTTTTTATTGTTTATCGTAATTAACGATCTTTTCGAAATCTTTAGTTAGGGAAGCTCCACCAACTAAAGCTCCATCAATATTAGGTTCTGCCATTAAAGCTACGATATTACCAGGATTTACACTACCACCATATTGAATACGGATATTTTCAGCAGCTTCATCGCCATACATTTCTTTAACAGTTTCACGAACCCAACCACAAGCCTCGTCAGCTTGTTCATTAGTAGCAGTTTTTCCAGTACCAATAGCCCAAATCGGTTCATAAGCTACTACTACTTTAGTAATATCATCAATATTTTCCAAGTCTTTCTTGACTTGACCAACAACTACATCTTTTGCCTGGCCTTTTTCACGTTGTTATAATGTTTCGCCACAACAAACGATTGGAGTCATATCAAGTTTAAGAGCTTTTTTAGCTTTTTTATTAACTGTTTCATCAGTTTCGTTATTGTATTCTCTTCTTTCAGAGTGTCCTATAATAACGAATTTAACACCGATTTCTTTGAGCATTTCACCAGCGATATCTCCAGTAAAAGCACCATGATCTTCCCAGTGCATATTTTGAGCACCGATTTCGACATCAGTATCTTTGGTTAGATGAACAGCTTCAATTAAATCAATATAAGGTGGGCAAAATACACATTCAGGGGTAGCGTTTTGAACTAATGGAATAAGTTCCTTTATTAATTCATTTGCTTCTTTAACACC
>CANQNI010000181.1 GCA_947625175.1 uncultured Eubacteriaceae bacterium
GAGGAGTTATTAAGAATACTAATCTTATCGACCATGCCCTCAAATGGAAAGAAGAAGGTAAAATAAAACATTTGGGATTTTCCTTTCATTCTTCACCAGAACTTTTAGACAGAATTTTAACCGAACATCCGGAGTTCGAATTTGTTCAGATTCCAGTTAATTATCTTGATTGGGATAGTGAACTGGTTCGGGCGAAAGAAGCTTATGAAGTAATAAGAAAGCATGGTAAAGATATTATCATTATGGAACCGGTAAAAGGTGGTGGTCTATCATTGGTTCCAGAAACTGTTAAAGAAAAATTACTTGAAATGGATCCAGACGCGTCAATTGCTTCCTGGGCTTTAAGGTTTACAGGAGGTCTAGATGGAGTTATCTATAATCTTTCAGGAATGTCCAATTTAGAACAGATGGAAGATAATATTCGAACAATAGAAAGTTTAGAACCTCTGAGTGAAGAAGAAACAAAAACAATTTTAGAAGAAGTCGTTCCACTTTATAAAGAAGCAGGACCATTTGGTGCTGATTTAAGTCGTTATGTAGGACTTACAAGTCATGGAGCCCCAGTGACAGCCATAATGGAAGGTTATAACGTTTGTCAGCTCCAGCCGGATCCAGGATTTTCAGATGAAAATAATTATTACAAAAATATCGTTGCTGAAAAAGCTCATCTTGACATTTTTAAAGAAATGCCTGAAGAAAAACTTATTTTAGAAGATGGAACTGATGTAACTGAAGAAGTAAGACCAGCTGAAGAATGGTTAATAAAAAATAGTTTCTAAAATAACAGCCTAAGTTTGATTTCGGCTTAGGCTGTAACTTTATTTTTTATTTAAATTTTCTAGTTCTTCTTTTAGAAAAGTTCTGGTATATTCATCAAGATTAAAATTTTCTAATTCTAGAATGATTCTATCTCGATATATTTCATTAAATCTTTTTTTTCCTAGGTGATCATCAAGAACAACTCCCATTGTATAAGTATACATATCTTTATTTTTGGGATTTAAATATTCTTTTTGAATATCTTGAAGGATTTTAGTTCTTTCCTCTTTATTAGTTTGTTTTAATGCATTCGATAAAGAATCACCTAATTCATTTGAATAATAATAAGATTCTTCAGGCAAATAATCGAGGTAATCAAAATTTGGATCTAAAGAATTTATTATCTTGTTAATAATATTATAAAACCAGATTAAATTATTATTAATTCTAAAGGTTCTTTCAATAAGTTTTTTTAAAGGAAGAAATAGCTTTCCTACTTGAACTAAATTTTTATCATAATAAGAACTAAGTTCATCGTAAAAATCTAAAATATCATTTGATTGGGTTTGAACGAAATTAATATCATCAGGATACTTTTTAAGAAGTTCTTCAAAACCAACTTCGTCTGATATTTTAATTCTTTCTAACCATTTATTTGTTTCATTAAGAAAAGTATCAACTTTGTTTTCAGTTATAAGTTGAATTTCTGTGAAATTATTATCCATTTATTAATATCTTTTAAATTATTAAGATAATTATATATTATTTAAAACTAGAACGTATTTAAACGAAAAAAAGAAAATATGAAAATTATTGTTCTAATGGGAAGTCCTAATAAAGAAGGTTCAACTAATATCTTAGCTGAGTCTTTTAGTCGGGGAGCAAAAGAAGCCGGCCATGAAGTTGAAATTTTAAAGTTAGAAGATCTAAATATTAATCCTTGTACAGGATGTCTTCACTGCGGATATGAAGGTCCCTGTTCTCAAAATGATGATAACCCAATAATTAAAAATGCGTTATTAGATGCTGATATGATAGTTCTGGCCACTCCCTTATATTATTACGGTATGTCAGCTCAACTTAAAACTGTAGTAGATCGCTTTTGCTCGTATAACAGTAGGTTGAATAGACTTCTATATATAAGTCAAGAAAAAAGAAGATAAAAATTCTAGGAAACGGAATTTTTAAAACTTTTAGCTTAATTAGATTCTACCAATAAAAAATGGACTGGAAAGGAAAACCCTTCGGGTTTATTAATTCCTTTACACTCCATTTTTCATCGGTTTTTTATAATTAAGCCAAAAGCAGGATTATTTACTGAAGTAACTGTTGCTTAACTTTGGAATAATAGATTCTGAGGAATTTATTACTTCCAGCCGTTAAACAAACCTTATGGGGTTTTCCTTCTTCCTTTTTCTTCATCATAAACTGATAAACTGGATCATTTTTAGGCTGAGTTAGCATTAGAGAATTCATCACCAGAAATAGGGTTTTTCTTAAAAGACCTGAACCTGTATGAGAAATAGAAGTGCTTTTGGGATTAAAATTTCCGGACTGGTTAAGGACAGGATCAATTCCGGCAAAGGCAATAATACTGTTTCTATTGGGAAAACGTCGAACATCACCTATTTCAGCCATGAGCTGAGGCGCCAGACTCTTACCAACCCCGTTCATTGAAAAAACAGTTTCATATTCCGGAAGCTCCTGAGCCAGTTCAGTTAAAAATCCAGTTCCTCTTTTTCGTGTTTAATCAGTTCCTTGAGCTTTTTAGTCTGATTCTGAACCAGTTTTTTAGTTACTGAATCCTTAGGCATTGAAGCCCAATGATTTTGAGCAAAAGAATAAATATTGGATGAAGAAAACAGAGTGTACTGATAGTGATGGCGGGAGCAGAATTTTTTATAACGCTTATTAAAAGCTTCTTCACTAAGATTGCTAACGCAGTCTACATGCCAGAAGTCATGAAAAAAATCTATCCATTTGAGTGTTCCATTACTACTAACCGGTGAATTAAACAGTTCATCAACTCCTGGAAATACTTTCTCTGTCAGAGCCTTAACACTGTTTTCCAGAGTAACCCGTACTCGGGTTGTTGTCTGTCGGTTTCTATTGGCTAGTTTTAATTGATAACGGAGATTTTCTTCCGGAGAGTATTCTCTTAGTCGATCAGAAAACATAGAGATAAAATCGGCAATCTTTTCTGAATCTGCAGGATCAGTCTTCTGGTTTCTCAGATTAGCCGGATGATAGTCATGGATAAGTTTTGGCGGAATAACATAAACTTTAAATCCCAGGTTATATAAATAATTACAGAGATTGATATGGTAAGATCCAGTACTTTCCATAGCTATTTTTACCGGTCCGGATAAACTTTTAAGTTTTTTAACAAGAAGACCTACCGATTCCTTGTTATGAAAGATTGTCATTTTCTCTGAACTAAATGAAGGTTCTTTTCCAGTCAGAATGCAGACATTACTTCTGCGTTTACTGACATCTAATCCTACTGCGTTCAAGGGAAAGCCTCTTTCTAATAAAATTTTGGTAGCGAGCAGCTTTATCATTATTGATTCAATCTGGTAAACACGAACGTCT
>CANQNI010000182.1 GCA_947625175.1 uncultured Eubacteriaceae bacterium
TGGACTTACATCCACAGGTACCTATATTTTCATTCCTAACGTAGTCTGTAAACAGACTCGAACTAAACCGTCAATTTGAAAATCAGTTTCTGATATTCAAATTTCCAGTTAAGGCTAAAATTTATTCAACTGAAATAATATAATAATAAAGTGGTTGTCCCCCATAGGCAATTTCAAAATCACAATCCTCAAATTTCTTGGCTAATGTATTTTCCAATTTTTGAGCATCATCTTTTTCAACGTCTTTTCCATAATAGAGGGAAATAAAGGAGCTTTCATCTCCAACCAGTTTTTCTAATAACTCTTCAACAACTTTATCTAATTTCTTACCGGTTGCCATAATTTCTCCCTGGCTGATTCCGATAATATTATTTTTCTTAATTTTTAATCCATTAATTTTTGTATCTCTAACTGCATAGGTAACTTCTGCACTATTTACTTCTTCTATTGCTTCGATCATTTGATTGGTATTTTCTTGATTATCTTCTTCAGGATCAAAAGCTAACATTGCAGCTATACATTGAGGAATTGTTTTTGTAGGAATAACATGAATATTCTTATCAGAAATAGCTTCAGCCTGATTAGCTGCTAGTAAAATATTACTGTTATTTGGGAAAAGATAAATACAAGCTGCATTTATTTTATTTATTTCTTCAAGGAAATCATGTGTTGATGGATTCATTGTTTGTCCACCGGTAATTACTTTAGTTATTCCCATATCTTTGAAGATTTCAGTAAAGCCTTCACCAGGAGAAACTGCAACAAAGCCATAAGGAACTTCCTTTTCCTCATCTTCAACTACTTCTGCTTCTGGAATGTCCCCTAACATTTCTCTCATATTATCAACTTTCATTCTGGTTAATGGACCATAAGAAAGACCCTTTTCAAAAGCTTTACCTGGATGATCAGTATGAACATGAACTTTAATAATATCATCATCTTTAATTACTAACGTACTATCTCCGATTGAGTCAAGGTATGTTTTAAGTTCCTGTTCATCTGCTTCTTGAGCATCTTTAATAATATATTCAGTACAATATCCAAAGGTAATATCTTCAGGACGCATATTAGAATCATCAACAAAACGTTCTCTATCACTAAGATTTAAAGAAATATCCCTTTCTAATTCCTGATTAGTCAGTCCTTTATAAGCACCTTCAAGGATATACATAAGACCCTGTCCACCTGAATCAACAACACCGGCTTCTTTTAAAACTGGTAGTAATTCAGGAGTAGACTTTAAAGCTTCATTACCCGCTTTTAAAATATCTTCAAAGAATTCTTCAATACTTTTATCTTTATATAAATGAACATTTTCTTTGGCAAATTCAGCCATCATACGGGCTACGGTTAAAATTGTCCCTTCAGTAGGTTTCATTACAGCTTTATAGGCAGTATTTTTAGCTGATTCTAAAATCTCTACTAAGTCATCTTTATCAATTACATTTTTTTCTTTTGCTCCAGCGGCCAAGCCTCTAAGTAATTGAGATAAGATTACACCAGAATTACCACGAGCCCCAATTAAGGCGCCACTCGAAGCAGTTTTAGCCACAGAATACAATTGATCATTATCAAGTTGGTTTAACTCATTTACCGCATTTGTAAATGTAAGAGACATATTAGTACCGGTGTCTCCATCTGGAACAGGAAAGACGTTTAAATCATCAACTGCCTTTTTATTAAGCTCTAAATTTTTAGCTCCATATTCAAACATCTTTTTTAATAGTTTGCCATCGATTTTTTCTAAACTCATTTTTAAACCCTTATTCCTACAACATTTATACCAACTCTAGCAACTTTAATTCCAGTTTGTCGTTCTACTGAATATTTAACAGCATCTATTATATTTTCAGCAACTACTGATACTTTAATTGCTTCTTCTAATATTACAAAAACATCTATGATTGCTCTATTATCTTCTGTAAAACTAACCCGAACACCTTTTGAAACGTGTTTTCCAGTTAGAATTTCTAAAAATTCTTCACGAGCGTGTTGACGAGCCATACCAACAACACCATAACAACCCATAACAGCATAACCTGCTATATCCCTGATTGCTTTATTTGAAATATCTATAAAACCAAATTCATTTTCGATTTTCATGAAAGGCTCCTTATAATCTTTTACAAATTATTAACTAAATCTATTTTAACATTAATATGATATAATATTTTCCCATTAATTCTTTAATTAAAAGAATTGACGATAATTTAATTTATAATTTTAACTCAAAGAGAAAAAGTATTTGAATTTTACAGTAAATGCGGTTATTATATATATTTGTGGACTTGAAAGAAAAACGTAATTATATAAATTTAGAAGGAAAAGGAGCATTATATGGCAAATGAATGTTATGTTTGTGGGAAAAAGACTATAACTGGTAACCATGTTTCTCACTCAAATAAACATACTAAAAGAAAATGGAAACCAAATTTACAAAGAGTTAAAATTATAGAAAACGGAACTGTTAAACATGTTAAGGTATGTACATCTTGTTTAAGATCCGATAAAGTTCAACGCGCTTAGTAAGTCACTGATAAAGTGACTTTTTTTTATTCCTAAATACTTGAATTATTAATTAAAATTAATAAACTTCCTTTATTAAATTCAAAATAACTTTCTTCATTTAAAACTATATTACTAACTGTTAAATCTGGATTAATACGTTTTAGAAACACATCATGTAATGGATATTTAACACCCTGAATAGTAAATGATTCAACAATTTCTGATAAAGGAATAAATGAAATTGTCAATCCAGTAAATGATTCTAGAGATCTCCTAACTGGTCCCTCTAAACAATACATTTGAGTATTTTCATTGATCAATATTAATCTTATCCCTTGTTTTGCATATTTTTCCATTAGAAATATATTAACTAAGGTATGATCTAATCTAGAAATACTAGTCATACCTATCATAATTATATTTTTAAAATTATTTTTTATCAGATAATCAATAGCTAATCTGGTATCTGTCTCATCTTTTTCTGGTTTTACTCTAATAGTTTTATCAATATATGATTTTGCATTAACGGAATCAAAATCTCCAATTAATATATCTGGTATAATATTTATTTTCTTTAAAAAATCATAGCCTCCATCTACAGCTACTACTAAGGCATTTTTATACTTTTCAAATAATTTTAAATAAAATTCTGGATTTTCATAACTTCCATTACCACATATTATTGCTAATTTATTCATCTCAATATTGGCTCCTGGATTTAACTAGTTCAAAAAGCTTTTTATAACGTTTATAACGGTTAATATCAATTTCCTTATTTTTTACTTTTTCTCTAACTCCACATTTAGGTTCTTTAAAATGATTGCAATTACTATA
>CANQNI010000183.1 GCA_947625175.1 uncultured Eubacteriaceae bacterium
AACATTTAAATTTGAAATGGAATTCAATAAGAAAATCTTATTGTAATCGGTTTTTAAATTTATAATTAATAGGAATTACTTTGAATAATGATCAGTTTTGTTAAGATAAAATTAAGATTTAGTAAAAAAAGAAAAGGGAAAGAAATATTATAAATTAATTTAATTTCGCATAACAAATGCTAACGTTTACAAAATTAGGCAAAAATGGCAGCGCACGGAAATTTTCCGATCGCGCCGCGCAATTTTTTTGAATGAATTTTTATCCGATATTAAAGTATATCCAACTAATCTCCGATAATTTTAATGAGAACTCTTTTTTCGCGCTTTCCGTCAAATTCAAAGTAGAAAATCTGTTCCCAAATACCGAAGTCTAAATGGCCATCTGTTACAGCTACAACTGTTTCCCTTCCCATAATAGTCCTTTTTAAATGAGCATCCGCATTATCTTCAAAGCCATTGTGTTGATACTGATTGTATGGTTTTTCCGGAGCAAGCTTTTCAAGCCATCTTTCATAATCATTATGGAGACCTGCTTCATCATCATTAATAAAAACACTGGCTGTAATATTCATAGCATTTATTAAACAGAGACCTTCTTTAATATGGGATTCATCAATAGCTTTTTGAACGGCTTCGGTGATATTTACTAATCCCCTTCTAGTTGGAAGGTTAAAGTAGAGAACTTTTCTAAATGATTTCATTTTTGTAAACCTTCGAGTCTATCAGAAATCGAATGGATTTCTTCTTCTAATTCTAATTGACGATTTTTTTCCTTATTTACGACCTTTTCAGGTGCTTTTGATAAAAATCCTTCATTGCTTAACTTTTTATTTACTTTATTTAAATCTACTTCTAATTTTTCTAATTGTTTAGATAGTCGAGTAATTTCTTTTTCTTTATTAATTAATTCATCTAGTGGTAAATAAAGTTCAATATCATTTACTACTGCTGTAGCATAATTATTTAAGTCAGCTTGCTTATCGATTTTATCAATCTTATTTATATTAACTAACTTCTTTAGAAGATCTTTTGAATCTTTAAGCCAGTCTATTGTTTCATCATCAGCTTTAATATAAAGGTCCGCTTCTTTTTTATTTCCAACATTAAAACTGGCTCTGATATTTCGAATGGAACGAACTATTTCTATTAATTTAGAAATTGATTCCTCTTCTTCTTTAAAAATTAAGTTATTATCTAAAACAGGCCATTGCTCTATAATAAGTGCCCGATTAGTTCCTGGAATATAACTATATATTTCTTCAGTTATAAAAGGAATAACTGGATGTAATAACTTTAAAATATTTTTTAAAACATAGCTTAAAGTAAACATAGCAGCTTTTTTACTTATATCATTATTACCCGTTAATCGTGGTTTAACAAATTCGATATACCAGTCGCAAAATTCGTTCCAGGCAAAATCATAAACTTTTTGAGCTGCTAAACCCAGTTCGAATTTATTCATGTTATTAGTACTTTCTTCAATAACTTTATTAATTCTGGATAATATCCATTTATCAGTTTCTTCTAAATGATCTTTTACTTCTTCATATTCAACTGGTTCTTCATCAATATTCATTAAAACAAAACGTGAAGCATTCCATATCTTATTTAAGAAATTCCTTCCCCACTCAAGTTTTTCATCACTCATTCTGACATCATTACCAGCAGCATTACCTGTTATAATAGCAAAACGGAGGGCATCAGCTGAATAATCATCGATTACCTGAAGCGGATCAATTCCATTTCCTAATGATTTACTCATTTTTAAACCATTTTTGTCACGAATAAGACCGTGAATATAAATGTTTTCAAATGGAATATTACCAGTATCATATAAACTCATAAAGATCATACGGGCTACCCAGAAGAAGATAATGTCATATCCTGTTACAAGTGTATTGTTCGGAAAATATAATTTAAAATCCTCTGTTTCTTCAGGCCAACCTAAAGTAGAATAAGGCCATAAAGCAGAAGAAAACCAGGTATCAAGCACATCTTCATCCTGAACTATATTATGAGACTCACAATTTGGGCAGGTTTCAACCTTATCCTTACTAACAATAACTTCTCCACAGTCTTTGCAGTAATAAGCAGGAATTTGATGGCCCCACCACAATTGTCTTGAAATGCACCAGTCCCGTATATTATTCATCCAGTTAAAGTAAGTTTTAGAAAAACGATCCGGAATAAATCTTACATCTCCATCTTCAACAACTTTGATAGCTTCTTTAGCTAATTCCTGCATTGCAACAAACCATTGTTCGCTCGTCATTGTCTCAACTGTTGTATGGCAGCGATAGCAGGTTCCAACATTATGTTTAATAGGTTCAATCTTAGATAATAAGTTTTCATTTTTTAAATCTTCTAAGACTTTATCTCTGGCGGTAAATCTATCTAATCCAGTATAATTTTCCCCTGCTAGATCATTTAAAGTTCCATCTTCATTCATTATGTTTATTTCTTCAAGATTATGACGTTTTCCAACTTCATAGTCATTTGGATCATGAGCAGGGGTAATTTTAACAGCACCAGTCCCGTATTCCATATCTACATAATCATCAGCAATAATAGGAATATCTCTGTTAGTTAAAGGTAAATGAACTGTTTTACCGATAAGCTTAGTAAATCTGGGGTCTTCTGGATTAACAGCCACAGCTGTATCTCCGAGCATAGTTTCTGGGCGGGTCGTAGCTACTTCAATAAATTCATCAGAATCGATAACAGGATATTTAATATACCAAAGATTACCATCCTGTTCTTCATATTCGACTTCTGCATCAGACAAAGCAGTTTGGCAACTAGGACACCAGTTAATAATTCTTGAACCTTTATAAATTTTTCCATCTTTATAAAGTTTAATAAAGTTTTCTTTTACTGCTTCTGAAACTGATTCATCCATCGTAAATCTTTCACGGTCCCAATCACAACTAGTACCAAGTTTTTTAAGTTGGTTTCGAATTGTATTTTTATAAGTATTAGCCCAATCCCATGCTCTATTTAAAAACTCTTCTCTTCCTAAATCTTCTTTTGTTTTTCCTTCTTCTTCACGGATTTTATCAACAACTTTAACTTCTGTAGCTATAGAAGCATGATCCATCCCAGGAATCCAAAGTGTTTTATCTCCTAACATTCTGTGATAACGAACTAAAACATCTTGTAACGTTTCATCAAAAGCATGTCCCATATGGAGCTGCCCAGTAACATTAGGTGGGGGCATTATTATAGTAAAACTATTTTCACTTTCATTTAACTCTGGTTTAAAATATCCTTTTTCTTCCCAGAATTTATATATTCTATCCTCAACATTTTTCGGATTATAAACTTTTTCCATTTCTCTTG
>CANQNI010000184.1 GCA_947625175.1 uncultured Eubacteriaceae bacterium
GAAATGGCTCAGTGGTAGAGCATCGCCTTGCCAAGGCGAGGGTCGCGAGTTCGAATCTCGTTTTCCGCTCCATTTTAATTAGACAATAACAGATCACTATTTGGTGATCTTTTTTATTTATTTTTTAAAAAAGTTATGCGACATTATAACTTAACCTAATATTACCATACCTCTTTGCCGACTGACAATCCCCAATCTATCTCTTCAAATTGATTTTTTTCGTTATAGTTTTTGAATAATTCTTTTATTGAAGTATTTAAAGAAAAATTTTGATCTACTAGATTAACATTATTATCCACTGATAATAAAATGTCTGGTTTGATAGTTTTTTCTTTATTAAATAATAGCTTTATTTTCATATTAATTTCTTTTGTTATCACTTTTATTAGAATAAAGTTTATAAGTATTAAAATTATTTTAATACATTAGGTTAAAATTTTGAATAAGAAAGATTAAATAGAAATTTATTTCAATCATATAAAACAATTGAGTTTCAAAATCTGTATTGGATATAAACAAATTGATAAATTGATATGGAGTTGATATGAATATAATATTTACTGATCAATCATGGGAGCAATATGAACAGTTAATTGATACAGATGAAGACCTTTTAAATAGAATCAATACTGTTATAGAAGAGCTAACTAGTAATTCAAATACAAATAATATAATAAAGGAATCAGAAGCTTCGCTTAAAACCAATTGTAGAAAATTAGATGATAGTAATAATCTAATCTTTCAAATAGATGGAGATAATCTCATAATAATTAACTGTTACGGTCAGGTTAATTCATAAATCTACTCACTCAAAATTTCAATAATTCGTATCAATTTTAGAATAAACCTATTTAAATAGGATATAATTAAATCAGATTTTAAGTTAATTTTAACTAAATTTATAGAAATTTTTGGTCATAATAATATTATTCTAAATTGATGAAAGAGACCGATGAAACCAAAACAAATTAAAAACTTATTCTTATTATATCTAGTTTTAATTCTTTCAATATTTTTCTCAAGTAACATCTATGCCACTGAAATAGGAATCAACCAAAACAATTCTATCTATCCGGTTAAAAATGGAGAAACCTTTGAGTTTGAATCAACAGTAGATGTAAAACCAGTTATAAAAGCTAAAAGCCAGGCGGTTGAAAATTTACCTGCTCAATATGATCTAAGAAATGTTAACGGAAAAAGCTATATTAATCCTCCGGAAAATCAAAATCCCTGGGGTTGCTGTTGGGCTTTCGGTGCTTTAAGTGCTGCTGAATCCAATGCTTTATTAAACGGTGCCCTACAGGCTAATTTTTCCAAACGTGCTTTAAGTTATTATAATTTTCAAAAACAAAATGGTCAGGGAGAGTCCGTATCATCGCGTGAAGGTTGTTATATAACAAGTAACTCACCTGATAATTCCAAGCTTGGATTTAATTTTGGCGCAGGTGTTGATGCGGTTATTTCCCAGGTAACCACCTGGAACGGGGCATCCAGTTCTGAAGAAATCCCATACCAGAATGATCAAGGAATTATAGAACAGGAAAAAGATGATGTTATTGTATATTCACCTAATGGAACCTGGTCATTACCTTACGAAGATATTTATGACAATTACTATCATATTCAGAATGCAGAACATATTCAGACTTTCAGAGACTATGAAATAGAAGCGATTGAAGCTTATACACAGGAAGCTAAGAATCTAATACTGCGCGAAGGCGCTCTTATGTTGGGATTTAATTATCCGGATAATAACGATTATTTTAATAATAAAACATACTCCCAATATACTCCGGTCCCACTTAATCCTAACCATGCGGTTTCTATTATAGGCTGGGATGATAATTATGCGGTAAGTAATTTTAATCCTAAAAATCTTCCACCAAAACCAGGGGCATGGATTTGTAAGAATAACTGGGCAACTAACTGGGGAAATGAAGGTTATTTCTATGTCTCTTATTATGATCAGTCAATTACTGATTTCTGTTCTTTTTCTGCTGAAACTAAAGAGATGGGATTTTCTTATGACAATAATGAAGAATATGATTATTTAGCCAATAAAGATAAACTTTCACAGGCTGCTGAAAATAATCTATTAGGAACCCTACTAACAGATGATGCGAATGCAGACCAGATTAAATTTGCCAATATTTTTACTGCCCAAAATCAGCAGGTTCTAAAAGCTGTTTCAGCCTATACCTATTATCCCGATGCAACAGTTAATATTGAAGTTTATCTTCTTGATGAAGACGACCAGACGCCTGGTGATGGAGTCCTGGTCTTAGAACAGACTGAAGCAATTAATGAAAAAAGTTTTACCACTATAGAATTAGACCAACCAATTGAACTCCCTGCTAATCAAAAGTATGCTGTAGTAGAAAATATTGTTTATGAAGCTTTAGAAGTGAATGGAGAATTGTATGACGATGCTCCTGGAATCCAACTTGAATTTGGAACTAATGCACCAGTTAGAATGAATTTTTCTAATATTAATCATAATGGAACCGTTCAGGGTTATCTTGAATATTCGGTTGACCAAACCCCAGGACGTTCCTTTGTTTATGGCTTAAATAGTGGTCAGCCTGCCTGGTACGATATTACAAATCCTGTTATTCAGGATAGGTTATCTGTTCCAATTCAAAGATTCTTTAATGAAGAATATCCTATTATGGCAATTCCAGGGAGTGCCATGATTAAGGCTTATACGGATGACGTAATCTTACCTGATATTCCAACTACTGCAATTTCAGTCAATAATGGTCTATCGGAAGTCTTCTTATCTACTTTATATGGAGCCCAAAATAGTATTAATCTTAATGCCGTCCTAACGCCACATAATGCTACCGATGATATCACCTGGTCTATAGGAACTTCTAATGTAGCGACTCTCTCCCAGATAAGTGGAAACACGACTACTTTAACGGCTGTTAGTGAAGGAACAACTACGATTACCGTCACATCAGGTACTGCAGTTGCCACTATAACGGTTCATGTAGATAATGATTCAATTGTTTGTAGTGATGCTGAGATTATCCAGACGAGTCCGGATTTCTTTAGTATAGTTGTAAATAATGTTAGACCTAATCCTGCTCTAAATCTAAGTGGAACCGTTAAAAAAGTTTCTATGTTTAACTGGTCGGCCATAGAAAACGGGATTCAGGTGGATATGAATGCTAAAGAAGCCCAACAAATTCCTGGGACGAATAACTGGCAGTGGCAGGGATTTCCGGTGAATAATACAGAAGATCATAATTACTTTATTAACGCTGATA
>CANQNI010000185.1 GCA_947625175.1 uncultured Eubacteriaceae bacterium
AATAAAGAATTCCAGATGTTAGAAATGCTAATGTTAAACCCTGATATTTTAATTCGTTCAGAATTATTTTTAGAAAAGATCTGGGGACTTGATACAGACAGCGAAATAAATGTTGTCTGGACTTACATTTCCACTTTAAGAAAAAGACTCGCCCAGATTGGCTCTGATTATATGATTAAAGCTACCAGAGGTATTGGTTATTCACTTAATAAAATAGAAGAATAATTATGGTTAAACAACTACAGCGAAAGTTTATCCTGATTGCAATGGGTTCTGTCCTGATAGTATTAATAGGAATACTGGGGGTGGTTAATATCTTATTCTATGAAGAACTAAACCAGAATTCTGACAGAATCCTAAATTTTCTTATTGAAAATCATGGACGCTTTCCACAGGAAGACTTTAGTTATGGGAAGTCTAATCCGCTTTTTCCGATTGAAACTGCCTATAGAACCCGTTATTTTAGTGTGGAAATAAACGAGGAAACAGGAGAGACTTCAATTAATATGGGTCATGTCGCTGCTATTCAACCTTCTGAAGCCTATAATTATGCCCTTAGTGTTATGGGAAGCCGGAAAACAGAAGGTATTTATAACTCTTATAAATTTAAAGTAGCTCAGGATGATGGCTATATGGAAATCGTCTTTCTGGACTGGGATTCTGAGCTGAGACTTTTGAGAAATCTACTAGCTATATCCCTAGTTATTCTTCTGGTTAGTTTAATTATTATATTTACCTTAATTTTCTTATTATCTAGAGCTATTATCAGTCCTATATTAAATAATATAGAAAAACAACGAACCTTTATTGCAGATGCAAGTCATGAGATAAAAACACCACTATCAATTATCTCGGCCGATACGGATGTTATTGAAATTCTCCATGGGGAAGACGAATGGACTGAAAGTATTAAGGATCAGGTTGTAAGATTAAACCAGCTCGTACAAAACCTTTTAACCTTATCTAAGATGGAAGGCGTTACCCCGAAAGAAACAATCTCAGAATTTGATATTGCTGATGTTATTCAAAAGCAGGCTGATACTTTCAAACCGGTAGCTCTTAATGAAAATAAACATTTTATAACCTCTATTCCTGATACAGTTACTTTTTCAGGAAATAAAGAAGCTATTGATCAATTAATTTCAGTTTTACTCAATAATGCATTTAAATACAGCCAGGAAAATGGTACGGTTAGTTTAAACGTAGCAAAAAAAGGTAAAACTATAGCAGTAACCTGTACAAACACGACCGATGAAGTTCCTTCGGGAAGCCTTGATAGATTATTTGACCGGTTCTACCGGGCTGATAATTCAAGGTCTAGAAAAACAGGTAGTTATGGTATTGGTTTATCTATAGCAAAAGCTGTGGCTAAACAACATAAAGGAAATATCAGTGCAGAGAAGATAAATAAACAGACTATCTCCTTTATAACTGAATTAAATCCTATTTATTAATTTAACAAGAGTAGGAGTTTCTGCGAGAAGTGCTAACAGATGGGACGTAGCTGTTAGACGAAAAATAGGAAACTATTGCGATAGGAATTCCGCTTCCGCTTGTTTGATTAAAGTTTTTTGTTCAAACAGGTTTGGAAGATTTACTTTTTAGGAAGAATAAAGATGAAAAGTAAAATCGTTTCAAAAGGACCAACCCGAACACAACTTGTTGTCTATAACGCTTTATTTATTGCGATAAGCGTTGTTTTAAAATTACTATTTGAAATTTATGTACCACTAGGTGGTTTTCCCTCACTCCGATTTAATCTGACATCAATTCCAATCATTCTCGGGGGAATTATATTAGGTCCGGAATCCGGTTTTGTTATTGGAATTATATCAGACCTTCTTTGTTATATTCTAAAACCAAACGGACCATTATTTGTAGGATTTACTATTACAAACGGTTTAGTAGGTTTAATTCCTGGTTTTCTCTATAGATATTTACAACCTTTTAATTTGAAATGGATCAAGTGGTTAAATCCAGTTTTATCTATAATCGGAATTTGTATTCTTTTATTTTCAGGAGCTCTAACTTTTAATAATGGAGTTTATTATGATGGAGCACCCGTTTCGATTTGGATTGTAATATTAATGGTACTAGTCATTTTAATCTTTTCAGTATTTCCTTTTATTTCGAATTTAATCTTTAAGAAAACCCAGGCTGAAATAGATGATAGATTACTTTTTATTATTACTATTGAACAGATCACAACTTCGATGTTTTTAAATACCGTTTGGCTCTCAATTCTTTATGGACAGGCCTGGAGAGTATTGCTTCCGGCTAGGGTAATTACCAATATCTTTTTAATTCCGTTTTATACAATAGTCGTAGCTATCTTACTTAATATATTAAAACCGATTACCAAAAATTTTAATAGAGGTTAATTAATGAATATTTATGATTTTACCGTTAAAGCTCAGGACGGAAAAGACGTTAGCTTAAGTGAATATAAAGGAAAAGTTTTATTAGTCGTTAATACAGCAACAGAGTGTGGTTTTACACCACAATATGAAGATTTGCAGAAACTATACGATGAATTCCATGATCAAGGCTTTGATATCTTGGATTTCCCATGTGATCAATTTGGACATCAGGCACCAGGAAGTGATGAAGAAATTCACCAGTTCTGTACTGCCCGTTTCGGCGTAACATTCCCTCAGTTTTCAAAAATAGATGTTAACGGGGAAAATGCAATTCCGTTATATAAATGGTTGGAAGAAGAAGCACCTTTTAAAGGTTTAGGTAATAATCCAAGTGGTCTAGCACTTAAAGCCATGTTAGCTGCTAAAGATAAAAATTATAAGAAAAGTAATGATATTAAATGGAATTTTACCAAATTTCTGATTAACAGAGAAGGGGATGTAGTAGAACGTTTTGAACCTACTGCAAGTATGAAGAAAGTTAAAGAAGCTGTTGAAAAACAATTAAGTAAATAATTATATCTGAGTTATTCAGATCTGATTATATACGCTAAGATAAAACTATACAGAAAACAGAAACAGCGGTATGCTAATAAAATTCTGTACAGTTTTTTTATTCTTTCATCTCCTCGAAGTGTTCGAATAATCTAACTATAAAAATCTCTATTGATAAAATTAGTTTTCATGATTAAAAAGTTTGTCCTCGAGGACGAAATTTTATGAAAATTCCAAAAAGTTAGGTGAGGAGGACAAAAATTATATGATTTTTATATATTTTAGTCCTCTTTACCTAACTTTTAAAAAAATTGTTTAATTATTAGATGCTTTATTAAGAATGCTTC
>CANQNI010000186.1 GCA_947625175.1 uncultured Eubacteriaceae bacterium
GGGCTCCACCCGGACAAGCTTCAAAGGTTGGATTATCCTGATCACTAACGCCATAAGCAGGAAAATCAACTAATAATTCGCCAAGGGCAACAACGTCATAATCTTTCATAAAATCACCGGTTTCTTTGTTTTTCTTAAGTTTAACACAGTTACGATCAGTTTCGTTAATTTTTAAACGTTTACTCTTGAATTGTAAAAAAATATCTTAAAAAAAGTAATTAAAGTACTTGACAAATTACTAAATATGCGTATAATATAATATATACAGAAATCTACTAATAAATTATATGTAAATAGGTAATGAAAACACGAAAAATATTAAGCAAACTTTCCAGTCGCCAGTGGTTCTGGCTGCTGGGAGGGATATATTATTTAATTCTTATATTAATGATGGAATCGCTAAGGCGCTTCCGGTTTATTTTTACGTTAGAAAGGGAGCATTTATCAGTTTTAAAGACGCTCCTGATGCCGTTATCCAGTTTAAGTGGCGTTATTCTAACGCTACTAGGTTTTATCTTAATAGGATTACTAATACCACACATAAGAAGCTATTTGATAGAGGATGAAGATAAGAAATTTAAGCTCTCAAAGGATAAAACCTATGGGGATGCAGCTATTGCCGGCCTTAAAACTTACGAGAAAGATGATGCTTTTAGCCTGACGAATACCTTAAAAGAGAACAGCGGGATACTTCTGGGGCGAAAGCAGAATAAAGTGGTAAGTATTAGGTGCAGGAGAGGGAATAATGAAAACGGACTTATCATTGGTACATCAGGAAGTGGTAAAACGAGTTCTTTTATCCTGCCTAATATTATAAATACGATTAAGCGCAGAGAATCCTTTTTAACCATCGATCCTAAAGGGGAACTTTTTAGAAAAACCGTGCGCCGGTTAAAAAGAGAGGGTTACAAGATAAATGTTCTAAATTTTAAAAGTCCACAGTATTCGGATAGTTTTAATCTTTTGGAAGGTGTCCAGGCTAAACAGGACAGTATCTACGAGAAGACAGAAACGATTTTTGTCAATCTGGGTTACAACAATCCGGGGAGTGAATTTTTCGAAGAAGGATCACAGGGTATTTTAGCGTTCCTACTGGCTGTCTCGGTAGAAGTAAAACAAAGAGTAGAAAGCGGCGAGATAGATCCACCGGTTTTAAGGAACGGCTTTAAACCGGGAACCCTCGGGTTTGCTTTAGATCTTCTGTATGGTTATCAGGGTAGCGAAAACGTGTCAGACCATCTAAAGAAACTGGTAAAACAGATAAACAGGAGTGATCCGGAGAATTTTTCCCAGGAATTCTGGAAACTGATCGCCCCGGGGGAGAGAACCGATCTGTTAGAAAATTACCTGGCTAATTTTAAACGGATTTCATCTTACTTCTTTGACAAGGATATTACTAGAATCTTTTCAGGGGATGATTTTAAAATTGATGATGGCTTAAGAGAGAAAACCGCCTACTTTTTAATTATGAATGAAAGTTCGACTTCAAAGAAGAACCGGCTGGCTTCCATCTTTATTAATACCTTAATGGTCCGCTTTGAAGCGCTTAAAGATAATTATCCGGAGGACTATCCACAGACGTTCCGCTTTATCCTCGATGAATTTGGGGCTATCGGGAATATCAACGGGTTTGAAAATATCTTATCAGGCTGTCGTAGCAGGGACATGAGTGTTCTCTTTGCCGTACAGGATATTACCCAGCTTAAGAATAACTACCGCGGTGTCTATGATTCTATCCAGGGTAATTGCAGTCTTATTTTAACCACTGGCGCCAGGGATGATCCTAGCCGGAGCCTGATTTCAGAACTTCTGGGGATTACAACGATTGATAAAAAGACTCTCAGCCAGTCTAAAGACGGGAGGACCTCAGTGACTACGGTTCCAACGGAGCGCTCTTTAGTCAGAAAAGATGAACTTTTAGAGCAGACAAGAAAAGTAATCGGTATTTACAATGACACGCGTTTTATCCTTGACCAGCTAAGATACTATGAAGAAGCGTTAGAAGATGAAGGTGAAACGGTAGAAAATTATTTTAAAACGAAAGGAGGTATTTTATAGAAAAAAGAAGAGGTTTTAATTGTAACATTAAAGTGGAAGATTATTTCACACTCAAAGCTTATTTAAGACAGAAGCATTTGAAAAATCAGGATTTTATGGAGCAGGCAATAAAGCTGTCACTGGCTGAACTTAGTGAAACTGAAAGAACCGTCGTTCAAGGGTTGGCTAAACTAATGATTGAAGAAGATGCTCGTAAAATGAAAATTTCTATAAACAATCATCCGGCAAGGGTGATGAAACAAAAAGAAATAGATGATTTAAAGCGTCTAGTTGAAAAAGCGGCATAAAATTTGAGGGATACTGGTCAAGTATCCCTCTTAATAAGTAATTTTGTGTTAAGATGCCCCAAAAATTATCTGAATCAGATAATTATTAAGAATTTTCTTATAAATAATCCGAAAAGCTCATGGCTAAAAGTTTTTGGATTATGACACCATAGCTGAATAGTCAAATATAAGTAAAACTTTGGCTTTAAATACAACTTATTTAAGCTTTAACTTAATTTTAGTTACATTTTAGCAATCTGTCAATGGAGGAAATCGGCGACCTGATCAAATTTAAATTAACAAATGAGTCAATTTAAATAAACAAAGTTAAATTTTAAGCCGGTTTCACCATTGATAATAGCGCAAACTAGCATTAAAAGTACGCGAGAAATTTTTTTTATTTTTTTTTGTTAAGCGACTTATCCTATATAATGAACAAGAAGGTATCTAAAATGAATAAGCAAAACAAAACTTATCTTGAAATTGAAGTAGACGAAACGGCCCTAAACCAGGCTGAAGCTATCTTTACCCAATTAGGAACGGATATAGAGACGGCTATTAACGTCTTTTTAAGACATACAGTACTTAACCGAGGCTTTCCGTTTGACTTGACAAAAATTCCTTACCGTAGAGATGACACGATGATTAGCAACGAAGTCCTGATTGAACAGAGCCTGCGCGAGCTTGAAGAAAAGCATCCCCAATCTGATTAGTATTTATCCTCTTCTTATTTCGAGAAAACGATTACCAAAAATCAGGGCAGCAGCTTTGGCTAGGGGATGAGTTCGGATGTTCAAAAAATTTTTTCTAAGACATAGGAGAGATCTCCGAAGACGCCGTTTTATGTAATCGTTTAAATTTTTATCCGAGATTTTATGGAACTATAAGGAAATTAAAAAATGTATTGATTTTT
>CANQNI010000187.1 GCA_947625175.1 uncultured Eubacteriaceae bacterium
TACCACTCGTTGAAGAAGGGGCTTTCCGTACGATTTCGGTAAACAAATAACAGAAAATATAATGAATTCAACATGGAAATTTGAAAACGAACCTAATATAAGTGAAGAAGAATTCAAAGTACTTATGGTATTTGTTTCTAGAAGCACTATTGAAATCTACCGATATTGGATAGTGTAAATGGTCAAGTACTTTCCCAAATTTTGGAAAAAAAATTAATGTTGGATTACATTCCCAGTTTTTGGCAGAGTAAAATGGACATGTTTTGGAAAATCAGTCCTTTTTTCTCTGAAAACCGAAAAGTTATCCACAGCCGAATTTTAAATTTTATACCAATTAACAACTATACCATCAACAATAGATTTTATTTTTCTTTAGTCATCTAAGGCCTTAGATTAGGCCTCCTTTCTTAATCTGAATTAAAAATACCGATACCAATAATCCCGGGAAGTAAGTTTTTCTAAGGTTCTTTAAAGAAGTCCTGGCCAACAACTTCTTTAAGATAAGCGGACTAAGGAAATTCCCTAGTCCAGAATTTAATTACGATTCAAAATACTCTTTCTATGTTCAATACGGTAACTTTCACCACTAAATTCTATTATTTCACTACGGTAGATAATCCGGTCCAAAGCCGCCAGTACCATATCCACATCCCCAAAGAATTCCGCCCATTTATCAAAGGATTTGTTCGAGGTGATAATAAAGGCACTTTTATCCAGTCTTTCATTTAAAAGGTGGAAAAATAGTCCGGCTTCGCGTCTATTTATTGGCAGATAGCCAACTTCATCCAGAATAATAATCGAAGATTTCCGGATTCGGTCCAGACGGGCTTTGCTTCTATGGTTGGTTTCTTCAGTAGTTAAGAGTTTTATTAGTTCCTGCATAGTAGCAAAGCTGACCGAAAGACCCTCTTCTACAGCTTTAACGCCCAAAGCGATCGCCAGATGGGTTTTTCCAGTTCCAGGGGGTCCTACCAGAACCAGGTGGTAGGGTTCAGCAATCCAGTTGAGTTCCCCAAGTTGATTAATCTCTTTTTCGGTTAAGGAAGTCATATACTTGTAGTTAAACTCTTCAATACGCTTAATGCAGGGAAAATTAGCCTCCCGCATTCGCTTTTGGCAGGCTGTATTAGCCCGGCATTTGAGTTCCTGGGAGAAGAGGTATTCCAGAAAGCTCTCGTAACTGAACTGTCGACTCTGGGCCGTTTTAAGCAGTTCATCCAGTTTGTTCTTGATATTAGATAGATGGAGTCTTTTAGCCTGCTCCCTGATTAAATCATTCTTCTCTTTCATCTTTTACTATCTCCCATAAACTGGCCAGTCTGGCCATCCGGTCTAATTCCGCCGGGTTATTGGTTTCATTAAAGCCAACCTGGAGGGAATCTTCCCATTCTTCAGGAATTTCAGCAACGGGCTGGTCCATTCTTGAAAATTCACAAAAATTGTCCAGTAATTTCTTGAAATCATGCCCTGAATAAAGTTTTAGTGAAAGACAGGAATCCAGAGTATTCTGCAGAACTGTCGGTGAAAGAACACTTTCCTGTTTTTTTATAGCAGAACTGATTAACTTCATCTGCTCTGGAATATAGCGCTCGTAATGAAGACAGACTTGGTTTAAAAACGTTGAAGGATCTACTCCATAGGGAATAAAGGCAGCAGTTGTATTAATCAATTCTTTACTGGAAGCAGAACTAAGTGGCTTTTGTTCCTTTTGGCCTACCAGATGACCTTTCCCTTGAGCAAGCGGATGGGAAATAATCTGGTTGTGGGATAAAAGGTCCAGAATAAAGAGCCGGTTATTATCATGATCAGCGAACAGACCCACTTCATGGTTTCTCACCTTATTGTAGGTTCCAACTGGAACCCTGTAGCGGTTGCCACGGTAGGTTATTGTATTGTCCTTATTAACCTTGTGGGTTATAATTTCGTTAAAGACAAAATTTTCGAGATTTTTGTTAAACGGTAATAAAGCCTGTTGTTCCAGTGCCAAACGGTCAACAGGTTTTTCATTTGTTGTCTGGCAAATTTTATTATTTCCTGTTCTCTCGAGCCATTTAAGACCATCTTCATTTAATTTCTCAATTCCTTCAAAAAGCCGGCCATAGAGAAAATTATTTTTCACATAAAAAATATATTTCTCAATGCAACCTTTAGTCTCTGGATCTGCCGGTCGGGCTACATAATGCGTAAAAGGCATGCTGGCTAGAAAGCTCCTAAATTTTGCCGTTGCCATAATATCCCCCTGATTCTCTGAAACAATAAAAACACTGTCCTGGTCATAAACAATTTCTATGGGAATACCCCCAAAATATTTAAAGGCACGCTTATGGGCTTGAATAGCCATCTCTGCTGTAAATTTCTTGTCTGAGAACTCAACGTATTTAAAACGGGAAAATCTTAAAACGATCAGAAAAAAGTAAATCTTCTTTCTCTTTGTCACATCCCAGGCACAACGCATGCGCAGTTCACCAAAATCTACCTGGGCCTGTTTACCTGGCGGTAATTCTTCCACTGCCTGGTAGTCTCTTTGATGGTTACTTTTAGGAATTTTCAGTTCCTTTCTTACTTGATTAACATAGTTTCTTAAGGTCCGTTCACTAAAATTAACCTCCTGACCATACAATTCCAGAAGCCGGTCATAGATTCCGGAAGTGCTTATTTCGTTAATGTCTTTTATTATCTCCACAATTTTGGGTTTGAACTTTTCACACCTGCTTTTTCTTTTGAAATCTCTATCTCGCTTAGTCATTTTAAAAAATTCATAATTAGTCATATCCCAGTATTTCTTAACCGTTTTTCGGTCAAGGCCTAAAAAATTTGCTGTCTGGTTTATATTGCGACCAATTTTTTTATTCTTCTTAATCTCATTAAATCTGAAATACTCAATCATTAAAAGCTCCTTAAGTTTTTTCTTTTGAGTATCTCATATATTAACTGAAAAGTTATCCACATTATCCACTTCGTCGTTACAACTTGGATAAATCTATGGTTTTTAAATGATCTAAATTTCCAAAAAATGGGATTGTCCTCTGCCAAAATGTGGTATTGTTATCTTACCTCAACAATTATCCTATTTAAAATTTACTTAATTTTTTAGTCGACCCAACCAAAATACCATTAAGAGGTTTTTGATGTCGCCCAAGAAAAATAAAATAGATAGAGTAAACTCAGGTAAAACGACTTAATTACAAATATCTTAACTTTTTTTGAAAATTAAGTC